>WOZT01000256.1 GCA_011620145.1 Gammaproteobacteria bacterium
GCCCTGCAGGACCGCGATGCCCACGTCGCCCGCTCGGTGATCCACCGCGAATGGGAAGTCAACCGGCTTGATGTGACCATCGACGATGAGATCATCTCGATCATCGCGCGGCGGGCGCCGGTGGCGCGAGATCTGCGCATCGTCATGGCTTTCGCCAAGACCGTCAATGAACTGGAGCGGGTGGGGGATGAGGCCAACAAGGTGGCGCGTCTGGCCTTGCTGCTGTTCGATGGCTTTCGCGCCGATCCCGGCGACACCCTGATGTGGGATGTCCAGGCCATGGGCCGGCGCGTGGTGGAATTGCTGCAGCGCGCACTGGATGCGCTGGATCGGCTGGATCTGGATCAGGCCCAGGCGGTGGCCGCCAGTCGGCGGGAACTGGATGCCGAGTTCCAGGCGGGCCTGCGTCGCCTCACGACTTACGTCATGGAAGACGCTCGCAATGTGGGGCAGGTGATTACGCTGACTCAGGTCATCAAGGCCTTGGAGCGTATCGGCGATTATGCCCGCCATGTGGGCGAGTATGTGGTCTATCTGGTGTCCGGCGAGGACGTGCGCCACCAGAAGTGCGATCCAAATGGCGAAAATTTCGATTCGCCGCCAGATGATTCGTTTTCAGGTGAGGAATCCGGGGAGTTTCCCGGCGCGGATTGAGGGCTAAGCGCTCGGCACCTTCAGCGGTGATAAGCCGGGCTCAGGTCTCCCACCGCCTCGATGAAGGCCTGGGCATGCTCGACCGCAATGTCCGGCGTGATGCCGTGTCCCAAATTGAAAACGTGGCCACTGCCCGCGCCGTAGGCGGCCAGCAGGCGGCCCACTTCTTCGCGGATCACCGTCGGCCGCGCCCGCAATACGGCCGGGTCGAGATTGCCCTGTAGCGCGACCCGCGCGCCCACCTGGCGCCGCGCCGCGCCCAAGTCCACCGTCCAGTCCAGCCCCAGCGCATCGGCGCCGGTGTCGGCCAGCGCATCCAGCCACAGTCCGCCCCCTTTGGTGAAGACGATCACGGGGACTTTGCGGCCTGCGTGGTGACGGATCAGTCCTGCCACGATGCGGTGGAGATAGCTGCGGGAAAACGCCTCGAAAGCCGGTCCGCTCAACACGCCGCCCCAGGTATCGAAAATCTGCACGGCCTGGGCGCCGGCGCGGATTTGCGCGTTGAGATACGCGGTGACAGCAGCGCTGAGCCGCCCAAGCAGCAGATGGGCCAGTTCCGGCGCGTCATAAATCAGCGTCTTGATGCGCGCGAAATCCCCCGGACTGCTGCCTTCCACCATGTAGCAGGCCAGCGTCCAGGGGCTGCCGGAAAACCCGATCAGAGGCACCTGGCCGTCCAGCTCCCGGCGGATCAGGCGCACGGCATCCATGACATAGGCGAGATCCGTCTCCACCTCCAGCGGCGGCAGATCGTGAATGGCCTGCGGCGTGCGCAAGGGGCGCTCGAAGCGCGGCCCCTCGCCTTCCACAAAATGCAGGCCCAGCCCCAGCGCATCGGGGATGGTGAGGATGTCGGAGAACAGGATGGCCGCATCCAGGGCAAAGCGCCGCAAGGGCTGCAGCGTGACCTCGCAGGCCAGCTCGGGGGTGCGGCAGAGGGTCATGAAATCCCCGGCGCGTTCCCGCACCGCGCGGTATTCCGGCAGGTAACGGCCCGCCTGGCGCATCATCCACACCGGGGTGCGATCCACCGGCTCGCGGGCCAGCGCACGCAGAAAGCGGTCGTTGATCGGGCGTGAGTCGCTCATGAGGCGGATGCTGCCGTCACGGCCTGGCGAATCTCGGCCTGGATGGCCGCGGCCGCCGCCGCCGGATCGGCAGCATCCCGGATGGGACGACCGACCACCAGGTAATCGGCGCCCTGCTGCAGGGCTGCCGTGGGGGTGACGACGCGTTTCTGGTCATCCACTTCGCGGTTATCGACGGGGCGGATGCCGGGGGTCACCACCACCAGCCGGCCATCGATCTCCTGGCGCAGGCGTGCCACTTCCAGCCCCGAGGACACCACGCCGTCGCAACCCGCCTCCAGGGCGCGGCGGGCGCGGGAGAGCACCAGCGCGTCCAGATCGCAGGCGAAGCCCAGGTCATCCAGATCGCCCCGATCGAGGCTGGTGAGCGCGGTGACCGCCAAGATCTTGAGTGTTGCTCCCTTGGCCTGGGCGGCGGCTTCCATCATGGCCTGGTTGCCGTGGATGGTGGCGAAGGTGGCGCCCCGCTCGGCGAGGCGGGCGACCGCGCGGCCGACCGTGGCCGGTACGTCGAAAAACTTGAGGTCGACGAACACGCGGGCATCCCGGGCGAGCAGTTCATCGACCAGCCCAAACGCGCCGCCGGTCATGAACAGTTCCAGGCCCAGCTTGAAGAAGCGCACCTGGTCTTCGAGCCGGTCGATGAGCCGCCGGGCCTGGGCCACGGTCGGCACATCCAGGGCGAAAATCAGGCGTTCCTCGACCGGAATGTCGTTGCGCGAGGTGTGGGGCATGGAAATCTCAGACATCCAGGTAATCCAGGATGCCCTGGGCCGCCTCGCGGCCTTCGAACACGGCAGTCACCACCAGATCCGAGCCGCGCACCATGTCGCCGCCGGCGAAGATCTTGGGGTTGCTGGTCTGGCCGGTGTGGGCCTGGCCCGTCGTGCGCACGCGGCCGTCCGTTTCCAGGGTGATGTCGAACGCGCCCATCCAGGGGGCGGGGCTGGGGCGGAAGCCGAAGGCCAGGATCACCTGATCAGCGGGAACCACTTCCTCGGAGCCGGGGACGACCTCCGGCCGGCGCCGGCCGCGGGCATCGGGGGCGCCCAGTTCGGTGGTGACGAACTTGACGCCTTCCACGCGGCCGTTGCCGACGATTTCCACCGGCTGGCGGTTGAACAGGAAGCGCACGCCTTCCTCCAGCGCGTTGCGGTATTCGCGGCGCGAGCCGGGCATATTGGCTTCATCGCGGCGATAGGCGCAGGTGACGCGCGTCGCGCCCTGACGGATGGCGGTGCGGTTGCAGTCCATGGCGGTGTCGCCGCCGCCCAGCACGATCACGCGTTGATCCCGCATGTCCAGCGTCGGCCCGGCCGTTTCGCTGGGCAGGTCGAGCACGCGGCGCACATTGGCAATCAGGTAGGGCAGGGCCTCGTGCACACCGTCAAGCTCTTCGCCGGGGAAACCACCGCGCATGGCGCTGTAGGTGCCCATGCCCAGGAACACGGCGTCGTAGTCTGCGAGCAGCTTCTCGAAGGGCAGGTCGCGGCCGATTTCGGTGTTGAGGACGAATTGCACGCCCATGCCTTCCATCAGCATCCGGCGCGTACGCACCACGGATTTTTCCAACTTGAAGGGCGGGATGCCGAACGTGAGCAGGCCGCCGATCTCGGGATGGCGGTCGTAGACCACGGCGGTGACGCCATTGCGCGCCAGCACATCGGCACAGCCCAGGCCGGCGGGACCGGCGCCGATCACGGCGACACGCTTGCCGGTGGCCACCACCTTGGACAGGTCAGGCCGCCAGCCTTGCTTGACGGCCTCATCGGTGATGTATTTCTCGATGGAGCCGATGGACACCGCGCCAAAGCCGGTGTTCATGGTGCAGGCGCCTTCACAGAGCCGATCCTGGGGACACACCCGGCCGCAGATTTCCGGCAAGGAATTGGTCTGGTGCGACAACTCGGCGGCCTCGAACAGCCGACCTTCCCGCACCAGCTTGAGCCAGTTGGGGATGTAGTTGTGGACCGGGCATTTCCACTCGCAATAGGGATTGCCGCAGGAAATGCAGCGGCTGGCCTGGGATTCGGCTGACTCCGGATCGAACTGGCCGTAGATCTCGTTCCACCGCCGGATGCGGATTTCAGCGGTGAGCTTGGGCGGATCCTGACGGGGAACCTCCAGAAAGTGCAGGGGATCGCTCATGACAATGGGTGTCCTTGAATGGGGCAGCGTCAGGCGGCGGTGCGCAGCGAGCCGAGCAAATCGGCAAGATCCATGGCCTTGGGCTTGATCAGCCAGAAATGGCCCACGTAGTCCGCGAAGTTGTCGAGGATTTCCTGAGCCCAGGGGCTCCCGGTTTCCTGGGCATGTTCGCGGATCAGGTCTTTCAGGTAGGTGCGCTGGGCTTCCATGTGTTCCGGGCTGACGCGATGGATGTCGATCAGCTCGTGGTTGTGACGGTCCACGAAATTGCGCTCCAGGTCGAGCACATAGGCAAACCCGCCGGTCATGCCGGCGCCGAAGTTGATGCCGGTGGGGCCCAGCACGGTGACCACGCCGCCGGTCATGTATTCGCAGCCGTGATCGCCCACGCCTTCCACCACCGCCATGGCGCCGGAGTTGCGCACCGCGAAACGTTCGCCGGCCTGGCCGGCCGCGAACAACTTGCCGCCGGTGGCGCCGTACAAGCAGGTATTGCCCATGATGACGGCCTCGCGTCCGACAAAGGCCGTTTGCGCCGGGGGGCGCAGCACCAGCTTGCCGCCGGCCATGCCCTTGCCGACATAGTCGTTGGCATCGCCTTCCAGGAACATGTGCAGGCCGCCTGCGTTCCACACGCCGAAGCTCTGGCCGACCGTGCCCTTGAGATGGACCTTGAGGGGATGGTCTTCCAGGCCCTTGTTGCCGTAACGGCGCGCGATTTCGCCGGAGATGCGGGCACCGATGGAACGGTTGTTGTTGCGGGTCTCGTAGTGGAAATCCCCGCCGCCGCCGGCCTCGATGGCGGGCAACATGTCGGCGACCATGGTCTCCGCCAGTTCGCCCTTGTCGAAGGGGGCGTTGTGGGGTTCGAGACAATACTGGGGCTTGTTGTCCTTCAGGCCGAAATCGGACAACAGGGGTGTGAGGTCCAGACTGGCCATGGCATCGGTTTCACCCGGCAGGATCTGCAACAGGTCGGTGCGGCCGATCAGCTCGGCCAGCGAACGCACGCCCAGATGCGCCAGCCACTCCCGGGTGTCCTGGGCCACGAAGCGGAAGTAGTTCATCACCTTCTCGGGCGTGCCGCTGAAATGCTTGTGCCGCAGCACGTTGTTCTGGGTGGCGACGCCGGTGGCGCAGTTGTTGAGATGGCAGACGCGCAGGTAGATGCAGCCCAGCGCCACCATCGGCGCGGTGCCGAAGCCGAAGCTTTCGGCGCCCAGGATGGCGGCCTTGATGACATCCAGGCCGGTCTTGAGGCCGCCATCGGTCTGCAGCCGCACCTTGTCGCGCAGGTCGTTGGCGCGCAGGGTCTGGTGGGTTTCGGCCAGCCCCAGCTCCCACGGGGAGCCGGCGTATTTCACCGAGGTGAGCGGGCTGGCGCCGGTGCCGCCGTCATAGCCGGAAATGGTGATGAGGTCGGCATAGGCCTTGGCCACGCCGGCGGCGATGGTGCCCACGCCGGGCTCGGCCACCAGCTTGACCGACACCAGGGCCTTTGGATTCACCTGTTTCAGGTCGAAGATGAGCTGGGCCAGATCCTCGATGGAATAGATGTCGTGGTGCGGCGGGGGGGAGATCAGGGCGACGCCGGGCTTGGAATAGCGCAGGCGGGCGATCATCGCGTTGACCTTGTCGCCGGGCAACTGACCCCCTTCGCCGGGCTTGGCGCCCTGGGCGACCTTGATCTGCAACACCTCGGCATTGACCAGATAATGCGGTGTGACGCCGAAGCGGCCCGAGGCGACCTGCTTGATCTTGGACATCTTCTCGGTGCC
>WOZT01000242.1:0-1134 GCA_011620145.1 Gammaproteobacteria bacterium
GGCCTGCGCGCACAAGGCTTCGGCCAGGCGGCCACTGCCCAACAGCCAGAGCATGGGCGGTGGCAGGATGGGATCGATGAATACGGTCATGGCGCCCCCACAGGGCATCCCCGTCCCCAGGATTTCATCGCGCAGATCCAGGGCAAGCAATTGGCTTTTGCCGGTGGACATCGCCTCGCACGCCAGCTCCCCGACCCGGGCTTGGGCGCATCCCCCGCCGACCCAGCCGGCCAGAAGCCGTCCATCCGGCGCGAAGATCGCCTTGGCGCCCGGATCCGCCGAAACCGAACCCTCGATGGCCACCACCGTGGCCAGGGCGCAAGGCTGGCGCGCGCCGATGCGAGTGCCCAGAACCACCAGCCACTCAGGCGTCATGGGCCAGGCGCCGGCACAAGGCAGCGTACGCCGCGGGGGTGTCGATATCGCGGATCACGGCCGGATCGTCCACATCCCAAAAACGCACCGATTGGGAATGGGCGGCGAGATAGGCGCGTACATCCACCGCGTCGCCTTGCGCAATGAGAGCGGCGACATGGGCCTTGCCGAAACAGCGGGGATGGCCCGCCTGCCCCTGGTGACGGGGAATCAGGATGTCCTGGGCGCCGTCCTCGCAAAAGCGTCGCCATAGGCTACCGACTCGCCCGGCCGTCAGCTCGGGCAGATCCGCCAGGGTGATCATGACCGGGCCCGCTTCGGCCAGGGCAGCCAGGGCGCAGGCCACCGAGGACGCGCGGCCACGTTCGGGATGGGGATTGGCGATGGTCTCGAAACCGAGCGCGGCCAAGCGTGCCGCCAATGTTTCATCATCGGCCCGGATGACCGCCAGATGGCGCGTCAGCGGAGCGCCGTTCACGGCCTGTGCCACCCGCAGGGCCATGGGAAGGCCGTTTACGTCCAGCCAACGCTTGTCCTGCCCCATGCGTGCGGACTGCCCCGCCGCCAACAGAATCCCCACGCCGGCCAAGCCATTTCGACTCAGTTGCTCTCCCATGGTGGCGCCATCTTGCCGTTGTCGGGCCCTTCCATCCTGGGCTGGGGCGGATTGCCGTCGTACACCTTGGCCAGGCGGCGCTGGAAATAGGCGTCCCGCACGAAGCTATAAGGGTCATACACCGTTTTCAGCGTCTGGTCGGC
>WOZT01000242.1:1234-5635 GCA_011620145.1 Gammaproteobacteria bacterium
CAAGGCTTCACTAGGCTATTGCGCATCCAGTGAGTGCTGGATCGCAAACCACCAAATGGATCTTGTTGATTCCTTTAAGGAGATTTAAAATGGCCGATCGTCCCACTCCCCCCGCCGACATCACCCCGAAGGACTTCTTCGAGAAGTTCATCCCCGAGCAGATCGCTGCCCTGCCCGAAGAAAAGAAGCAGGAAGCCCGTGACAAGGCTGGCGATTTCTCCACCGTGATCGGCTTCAACATCACCGATGCGGGCGCTGCCTACTCGTTCCACATCAAGGGCGGCGACATCGAAATCAAGCCCGGCGTGGACGACGCTGAAATGACCCTGGTGACCGACGAGGCCACTTGGCGCGAACTGATGATCGATCGTTCCGCCAACCCCCAGCAGCTGTTCATGTCTGGTCGCATCCAGATCGAAGGCGACATGTCCATCGCCATGCAGCTGCAGAACGTGATGCCCGAAGGCATGCTGATGTAAGCAAACCGCCCTCAAAGCGGTTTGACTCGAAAAGGCCTTGTGGAGACACTCCGCAGGGCCTTTTCCCTTTAAGATGCTTGCAATCTTCGCCGCTCTCGGAGCCGGGACCGATCGAGTGCGGTTCAACTCCTTGATGCGCCACCCAGGATGGATTGATGCCTGAAACTGCCCCCTCCGCTCACCGCCAGCAACAACTGCGGGATGCCTTTTCGCAACGCATCCTGGTCATCGACGGCGCCATGGGCACCATGATCCAGCGCCACAAGCTGGAAGAGCACCACTACCGCGGCGAGCGCTTCAAGGACTGGCCGCAGGACGTCAAGGGCAACAACGACCTGCTGGTGCTGACCCAGCCGGATATCATCCGGGATATCCACGGTCAGTATCTTGCCGCCGGCGCCGATCTGATCGAAACCAATACCTTCAACTCCACCACCGTCGCCCTGCATGACTACGGCATGGAGGCGCTGGCCTATGAATTGAACGAAACCGCCGCGCGCATTGCCCGCCAAGCGGCTGACGCCTATGCCACCCCGGATCGGCCGCGGTTCGTCGCCGGCGCCATCGGCCCCACCAATCGCACCGCCAGCATCAGTCCGGATGTCAACGACGCGGGTTTTCGCAACATCTCCTATGCCGAGCTGGTCACGGCCTACCTGGAACAGGCGCGCGGCCTGGTGGCGGGGGGCGCGGATGTGCTGCTCATCGAGACCATCTTCGATACCCTGAACGCCAAGGCGGCCATCTTTGCCTGCGAGCGACTGTTCGAGGACTTGGGCGAACGCTGGCCCATCATCCTCTCCGGCACCATCACCGATGCTTCCGGGCGCACCCTGTCGGGCCAGACCACAGAAGCCTTCTGGAACGCCATCCGCCATGCCCAGCCCTTGGCGGTGGGACTGAACTGCGCCCTGGGCGGCAAGGATATGCGCCCTTACATTGCCGAGCTGGCGCGCCTGGCGGACTGCCATGTGTCCTGCTACCCCAATGCCGGCCTGCCCAATGCCTTTGGCGAATATGACGAAAAACCCGAGGATACCGCCGCGATCCTGGCCGAGTTCGCTGATGCCGGGCTGGTGAACCTGGTGGGTGGCTGTTGCGGCACCACGCCGGAGCACATCCGCGCCATCGCCGAGGCGGTGACGGGCAAGCCGCCCCGCGTGCCGGCCAAACCCGCGCCCGCCTGCCGCCTCTCGGGCCTGGAACCCTTCAACATCACGGCCGAGACGCTGTTCGTGAATGTTGGCGAACGCACCAACATCACCGGCTCCGCGCGTTTTCGCGAACTGATCAAGGCCGAGGACTATGGCGCGGCGCTCGCGGTGGCCTTGCAACAGGTCGAGGCTGGCGCCCAGATCATCGATGTGAACATGGATGAGGGCATGATCGACGGGGTGGCGGCCATGCGCCGCTTCCTGAACCTGATCGCTGCCGAGCCCGACATCGCGCGGGTCCCGGTGATGATCGACTCGTCCAAATGGGAGGTGATCGAGGCGGGCCTGCAGTGCGTGCAGGGCAAACCCATCGTCAACTCCATTTCCATGAAGGAGGGTGAGGAGAAATTCATTCGCGAGGCCCGGCTGTGCCGCCAGTACGGTGCCGCCGTCGTTGTCATGGCCTTCGACGAACAGGGACAGGCGGACAGCCTGGTGCGGCGTCAGGAGATCTGCGCCCGGGCCTATCGCCTCCTGACCGAGGTGGTGGGTTTTCCGGCCGAGGACATCATCTTCGACCCCAATATCTTTGCGGTTGCCACCGGTATCGCCGAACACAATGCATACGGCGTGGATTTCATCGAGGCCACGCGCTGGATCAAGCACAATCTTCCCGGCGCCTTGATTTCCGGCGGCGTGTCGAATGTCTCGTTTTCCTTCCGCGGCAACAACGCCGTGCGCGAGGCCATCCACGCGGTCTTCCTGTATCACGCCATCCAGGCCGGCATGGACATGGGGATCGTCAACGCCGGCGCGCTGGTGGTCTACGACCAGATCGATCCCGAACTGCGCGCGCGCATCGAGGATGTGATTCTCAACCGCCGCGAGGATGCCACCGACCGCCTGCTGGAGATTGCCGAGCGCTTCCGGGGCGATGGCCAAAAACAAGTCGTGGAGGACGAAGCCTGGCGCGCGCTGCCCGTCGGCGAGCGCATCACCCATGCCCTGGTCAAGGGCATTGATGCCTTCGTCGAGGCCGACACCGAGGAATTGCGCAGCGAGATCGCCGCTCGCGGCGGCCGGCCCATCGAGGTCATCGAAGGTCCGCTGATGGCGGGTATGAACGTGGTGGGCGATCTGTTCGGCGCGGGCAAGATGTTCCTGCCCCAGGTGGTGAAATCCGCGCGGGTGATGAAAAAGGCGGTGGCCTACCTGATTCCCTACATCGAGGCGGAAAAAAAACCCGGTGACGCCGTCCGCTCCAAAGGCAAGATCATCATGGCCACGGTCAAGGGCGACGTGCACGACATCGGCAAGAACATCGTCGGCGTGGTGCTGCAGTGCAACAACTATGATGTCGTCGATCTCGGGGTCATGGTGCCGGCCCAGAGGATCCTGGATGCCGCGATTGCGGAAAAGGCCGACATCATCGGCCTGTCGGGGCTGATCACGCCCTCACTGGATGAAATGGTCAATCTGGCCCGGGAAATGGCGCGCCAGAATTTCAGCATTCCCCTGCTGATTGGCGGCGCCACCACCTCGCGCGCGCACACGGCGGTGAAGATCGATCCAGCCTATCCGGGCCCGGTGATCTGGGTGAAGGATGCCTCCCGCTCGGTGCCGGTCGCGGCCGCCTTGCTGTCGCCCGAACAAAAGCCCGGACTGCTGGCGGAGGTGGAGCGGGAATATGACCAAATCCGCAGCCGCCACGCCAACAAGGACCGGCAGGAAAAATTCCTCACCCTTGCCGAGGCCCGCGCCCGCCGCACGCCCATCGACTGGAAGAATAATCGACCGCCACGGCCACGCATGCTCCTGCAACAGGCCATGGACGTCTGTCAGGGTCCGACTTGTGATCACACAGCGCATCCGGCGACCCAATTCGTGAAGGTCTTCGATGACTATCCGCTGGCCGAGCTGCGCGAATTCATCGATTGGCAGCCCTTCTTCATCAGTTGGGAGCTGAAAGGCCGTTATCCGGACCTGCTGCACAATCCCGCCACCGGCGAGGCGGCGCGCCGGCTGTGGGACGATGCCCAGACCATGCTGGACCAACTGATCGCGGAACGCTGGCTGCGGGCGAGCGGCGTCATCGGCCTGTTCCCGGCCCATCAGGTCGATGACGATGACATCGTGATCTATCGCGACGAAAGCCGGCGCGAGGTGCTCACCCGGCTGCATCAGTTGCGCCAGCAGGCCGAACATCGCGACGGTGTGCCGAACCGCTGCCTGGCGGACTATGTCGCCCCCAAAGACAGCGGGCTGCCCGATTATGTCGGCGCCTTTGCGGTCACGGCGGGGCTGGGCTGCGCCGAGCGGGTTGCCGAGTTCCGGCGCAATCTCGATGATTACAGCGCCATCCTGCTGGAGTCCCTGGCGGATCGGCTGGCCGAGGCATTCGCCGAGCGGCTGCACCAGCGGGTGCGGCGCGAATTCTGGGGCTATGCCGCCGATGAGCACCTTGATCGTGCCGATCTCATCGGGGAGAAATACCGCGGCATCCGTCCGGCGCCGGGCTACCCGGCCTGCCCCGACCACACCGAAAAAGCCACGCTCTGGCAATTGCTGGATGTCGAGCGGCACTGCGGAATCAGCCTGACGGAAAGTTATGCCATGTGGCCGGGTGCGGCGGTCAGCGGCTGGTATTTCGCCCATCCGCAGTCGCAGTATTTCGTGCTGGGCCGGATGGGGCGGGATCAGGTGGTCGATTACGCCCGCCGCAAGGGGTGGACCCTGGCCGAGGCCGAAAAATGGCTGGCCCCCAACCT
>WOZT01000067.1 GCA_011620145.1 Gammaproteobacteria bacterium
GGGATCTTTTCGTCCATTCCCGCGCTGGTCAATTCAGGCGCGAAAACGGCTGACCAGATCAATCTGCTTGGAGCACATCGCCGAGCTTTCCGAAGATCTCCTGCGGATACACCGCCCCTTGAGAGATCCGTCGTGACATACCATCATGCAGCCACGATGGTCACAACGACTTGGACCAAGGGGCCGCGATGGAAAGTGTTGATTGGATGAGCCGCCGGATCCTTGATCCAGTGAGCGCGCCGGGTCTTCGCGGGGTGCGGTGTCGATGAGCGCGACCGATTGGCCGGCCCTGGCGCTGGCCTTCCGGGCGCGCGAGGTGCAGGATCTGGGCCCCTTGGTGCGGCGCGTCACGGCGCGCAATGCCGGCATGATGACCGGCCCCGGCACCAACAGCTATCTCATCGGCCGGCGCGATGTCGTGGTGATCGACCCCGGCCCTGCGGACGCGGACCATGTGCAACGAATCGAGGACGCCGCGCGCGGCCCGATCCGCCAGATCCTGCTCACCCACCGCCATCCCGATCACGCCCCCGGCGCCGCCCTGCTGGCCGAGCACACCGGCGCGCCCGTTCATGTTTTTCCCAGCGGGCCACACGGCCTGCGCCATCCCGTCGGCGAGCCGCTCGCCGATGGCGAAGTGATCGAAACGGGTGAGTATCTCCTGCGCGCCATCCACACGCCCGGCCATGCCGCCGATCATGTGTGCTTCCTGCTCGAAAATGAAGGCCTGTTGTTCGCCGGCGATCAGGTGATGGAAGGCGCGACCGTCGTCATCGCCCCGCCCGATGGGCACATGGGGCAATACCTGGCCGCGCTGGAGCGCTTGCAAACGCTCGATCTGGCCGCCATCGCCCCGGCACACGGCCGCGTCTTGTGCGAACCGCAGCGCCTGTTGGCCGCCATCGTCACCCATCGCCGCCAGCGTGAAGCCAAGGTACTCGCGGCGCTGCGACGCGTCGGCCATGGCACGCCCGAAACCCTGGTCGCCGACGTCTACGCCGACGCGCCGGCCTTCCTGCACCTTGCCGCGCGGCTCTCCCTGCAAGCCCACCTGATCCACCTGACCGAAACCGGTCAGGCCGTCTGCGCGGACGGCCTGTGGCGACCGCTCAACGCAGACTGAATCCGGCCCAAACCGGAGCCAAAACGCAGCTGTCGAACATCCAAACCAAGCTGGCCATGAATATGCATGAGTCCAGTGGGGTTGCTGGCTGTCGAGCGGCCGCCAATGCGCCCGCTAGCGCCGTGCTGCGGCCTTGCGGGTCGCCAAGCGCTTGGCAGACGCACAGGCCCGGCGGGCGGCAATGTCGCAGGCGCGACAAAAGCTGAAACACATCGCACACGGGGAGCGAACAGATGGGTCTGAATGAAGGGCAGATGGGCGATATGGTCTACGCCGCCCAGGCGATCCACAACGATGGCAGCATGCCGGACTGCCCGGAGGAGGCCTTGTTGGTCCCTGCCGGTGGTCGCGGGGTGATCGTGAACATTGGCCACGTGGAGCAGGATCCCAAGCAGGTCCTGTACCTGGTGCGATTCGAGGGAACTGACGGGGAATTGGGGCCGCCGGTGGGCTGTTGGCCACAGGACCTGGACAGCGCGCCGCCCGCCACGTCATGAGCGCGGAGCCGGACCGCCTCTCGCCCCGGGCCTACCACGATCGCACCAAGCACCAGCTCGATCGCTATGCGGCAGGTCCCGGCACCTTGGACTGGGATGCCCAGCCCGATCCTTTCCGGCGCTATGCGGACTGCCCCGAGTTTCCCCTGGCCTTGACGACCGCGCCGGGCACGGTGTCTTTCGGCGACTTGCATCGGCCCGGCGCGATCACACCGGCGCCTGTGGACCGGGCCGGGGTGGGCCGGCTGCTGGAAGTGGCGCTGGGTCTGTCGGCCTGGAAGCAGTACGGCCCGGATCGCTGGGCGCTGCGCTGCAATCCGTCCAGCGGCAATCTGCACCCCACCGAGGGCTACGTGGTCAGCCGGGGCCTGCCCGATCTTCCGGACGGGGTGTATCACTACCGCCCCGATCAGCATCTGCTGGAACAGCGCGCGGGTTTTTCCGCAGCCGCCACTGCGAGCGCGCCGGCGGTGCTGCTCGGGCTGAGCTCGATCCACTGGCGCGAGGCCTGGAAATACGGCGAGCGGGCCTATCGCTACTGCCAACTGGACGTGGGGCACGCTTTGGCGGCGCTGGCCTATGGCGCCGCGCTGCTGGGTTGGCAACTGCGACCGCTGACGGAATGGTCCGATGCCGAGGTGGCGCGGCTTTTGGGGGTGGATCAGCCCACTGGTGGCGCCGAACCGGAACATCCGGACCTCTTGCTCGCCATCGAGGCGCCGGGCGTGGCCAGCCCGAGCGATGCCGAATCCTGGCTGGCGTGGGCGGCGGCTGCGACCTGGCGCGGGCGACCCAACGTCCTCGATCCGCGCCCGCTGTACCAGTGGCCGGTGATTGAGGCGGTCAGCCAGGGGACGACCAAACCCGCCACGCCGCCGCTGCCGGCCTTCGAGGGTGTCGCCGCGCCCTGTCTGCCGGCGCCGGAGGATGCGCGGCCAGCGGTGGATCTGTTGCGCCAGCGCCGTTCGGCGCAGGCCTATGACCCGGCGGGAACGATGGATTTTGTGGCATTCCGGTGCCTGTTGGACCGGCTGGTGCCGCGCGTTGGCGTGCCGCCCTGGTCCGCGCTGCCTGAATCCCCAAAGGTGCATCCGGTGCTGTTCGTCCATCGGGTGGAGGGCATGACGCCGGGGCTGTATGCCCTGCCGCGCCATACGGACGCGCGGGCGCTGCTGCTCGGGGCGCTGGATCAGCGTTTCGCGTGGGAAGCCTGTCCCGAGGTCGCGCTGGCCGGCGGGCTGGCCCTGTACCGATTGTTCACTGGGGATGTTCGCCGCGTCGCCGGGCTCATCTCCTGCCATCAGGCCATCGCCGCCCAGGGTGCGGTGGCTTTTGCCCTGCTCGCCGAATGGACGCCCGAGATCGAGGACGAACCCTGGCGCTATCGCTGGCGGCATTGGGAAGCCGGCGCGCTGGGACAGGCGCTGTATCTCACCGCCGAAGCCTGCGGGCTGCGCGGCACCGGAATCGGCTGCTATTTCGACGAGGCGCTGCACGAACTGCTGGGTGTGCGGGATGGCCGATTGCAGAGCCTGTATCACTTCACCGTGGGCCATCCACGCCACGACACGCGCATCCAGACCCTGCCGCCCTACGCCCACCTGCGGCGCGATTGAAACCCCGCGCAAAGCACCTCAACAGCAGCGATTGGGGCCGCTGGAGAAGCGTTCGTGCTGGTAACGCCGGACAAACTCACGACGCGACAGAAGCCGCTGATCGGGATGGGCGAGCCGGTGGTGCGCCAGATAGCGTTCATAGGCATCATCCCCGCTCCACTGCCGCAACAGTGCCCAGGCACCCCTCAGCCCTCGCCGCAAGCGGGCGGCGCGGCCGGTCACGCCTGCTCCCCGTCGGGAAAGTTCATCGGGCGCCTGGGATCGCTTTCCCGCAACGGCGACACCGACCGTCCGGCGGCCACGCGCCCCACGGTGTAGGCCATGTCCAGCACGATGATCCACAGCAGCAGGGCAAAGAACAGCGTCAGCCAGCCATCGACACGCAGGTTGAAGATGAGCTGGGGCGCGATGGCCGCCTTCTCCGGCGGCAACAGGCTCATCGCCAGCTTTTCGGCCAGATCGCGCGCGCCGGCGAAAAAGCCGATGCGGGGATCGGGGCTCATGATCTTGTACCCGGCGGCGGTGGTGGTGACGAAGGCCAGCCAGGCCAGCGGCAGCCCGGTCACCCACGCATAGCGCAGCCGCCCCGACTTGGCGAGGATACCGGTGGCGACCGAGAGCGCGATGGCGGCCAGCATCTGGTTGGAGATGCCGAACAATGGCCAGAGGATGTTTACCCCGCCATTGGGATCCAGCACGCCGATGCGCAGGAAATAACCCCAGGCGGCCACCACCAGGGCCGAGCTGAGCAGCACCGACGGCGTCCAGGACGTGCGTCCCAGCGGCGCCCAGACATAAGCCAGCAGATCCTGGAGCAGGAAGCGCCCCACCCGGGTGCCGGCGTCCAGGGTGGTGAGGATGAACACCGCCTCGAACATGATGGCGAAGTGATACCACACCGCCAGCAGGCGCTCTCCAAAGGCGCTGCTGAAGATGCTGGCCATGCCCGCCGCCAGGGAGGGCGCGCCGCCGGTGCGGGAAAACAGCGAGGTCTCGCCCATCTCCCGCGCCAGCTCGGCCATCTGCGCGGCGCTGACCGGATAGCCCCAGCCGGTGATGACCGCGGCGGCTTGCGCCGGATCGGTGCCGATGACACCGGCCGGGCTGTTGATGGCGAAGTACACCCCCGGGTCCAGCATGGTGGCGGCAATCAGGGCCATCAGCGCCACGAAGGATTCCAGGATCATGCTGCCGTAGCCGATCATGGGAATCTGGGTTTCGTTGTCCAGCAGCTTGGGGGTGGTGCCCGAGGCCACCAGCGCATGAAAGCCCGAGATGGCGCCACAGGCGATGGTGATGAAGACGAAGGGGAATACCGGCCCAGCAAAAATGGGACCAGTGCCGTCGACGAAGGGGGTGATGGCCGGCATCTTGAGCACGGGATTGAGCACGACCAGGGCGATGGCCAACAGGAACACAGTGCCGAGCTTGAGGAAGGTGGACAGATAATCGCGCGGGGCCAGGAGCAGCCACACGGGCAAGATGGCCGCCGCGAATCCATAGAGCATGATCGCCCAGGCCAGCGAGGCGCCATCCCAGTCAAACCAGCTGCGCACGCCCGGCAGGGTGTCGATCCAACCGCCGCCGAAGGTGGCGAGCAACAGCAGCGACAAGCCGATCAGGCTGCCCTCCAGCACCCGACCCGGCCGGAGTTGATGCATATAGAGGCCGATCAGCATGGCGATGGGGATCGTGGCCGCCACGGTGGCGGTGGCCCACGGGCTGTGCTTCATGGCATTGACGACCGTCAGCCCCAGCGCCGAGATCAGCACGATCAGGATCATGAAGGTCCCGATCAAGGCCGCGCTTCCGGCGATGGGGCCCAGCTCGTCGCGGGCCATCTGGCCCAGGCTGCGGCCGTCGCGCCGCAGCGAGAAGAACAGGGTCACCATGTCCTGCACACAGCCGCCGAGCACCGCGCCGAGCACGATCCAGAGCGTGCCGGGCAGATAGCCGAACTGCGCCGCCAAGGTGGGCCCGACCAGCGGGCCGGGACCGGCAATGGCGGCGAAATGGTGGCCGAACACCACCCAGCGGTGGGTGGGAATGAAATCCCGTCCGTTGGCCAACCGTACCGCCGGCGTCAGGCGCTCACTGTCCAGAACCAGCACACGAGCGGCGATCCAGGCGGCATAGAAACGGTAGGCCAGGGCATAGACGCAGCCGGCAGCGACGATCAGCCACAAGGCATTGATGGGCTCGCCGCGGTGCAGTGCAACGCCGCCCAAGGTAAACGCGCCGAGCACGGCGACCACCAGCCAGATCAGGGGAGCAAGACGCAACGACATGGGCATCCAAGCCTCGAGAGGACGGCGCAAAGGCTGCGCACGCCCACTCGCAGGGCGTGCAGCCGGGTTTCAGCGGGGAAGGATACCGGATTGCGCGCTCT
>WOZT01000062.1 GCA_011620145.1 Gammaproteobacteria bacterium
GCCAATGCCGCCAGATGGCGTAGACGGCCGGCAGCACCAGCAGGGTCAGGAACATGCAGGACCACAGGCCGCCGACCACCGGTGCCGCCGTGCGCGCCGAGAGATCGGCGCCGACACCGGATTCCCACAGCAACGGCATCAGGCCCAGCACGGTGGTCGCCACGGTCATCAGCATCGGGCGCAGGCACTTGGCCGTGCCTTCCACCACGGCTGCGTCCACATCGGCAACGCCCTGCAGTCGACCTTCGGACAAGCGCGCCTGAAAGGCCTGATCCAGATACACCACAACAACCGTGCCGGTTTCTGCCGCTACGCCCCCCACTGCGATCAATCCCACCCAGACCGCAGTGGACAGATTGTAATCGAGCAGCGCCAGCAACCAGACACTGCCGGCCAAGGCAAAGGGCAGGCTGAGCAGCACCAGCAAGGTTTGCGCCCAGCCGCGCATCGACAGGTACAGCAGCGCGACGATCAACACCAGCGTAAGGGGAATCGCCACCCGCATCCGCGCCTCCATCTCCGCCATGAACTCATACTGGCCGGTCCATTGCAGCCGATAGCCCGGCGGCAGCGTAAATCGCTCGGACACCAGACGCTTGGCATCCTTGACCCAGCCCCCCAGGTCGCGCTGGGCGCTGTCGATGTCGGCGAACACATAGCCGACCAACACCCCGTTCTCGTTCTTGATCATGGGCGGGCCGGTGACGACGCGGACGTCAGCCAGGGCGCCCAGCGGCACTGCGGCGCCTGTCTGGCGCCAACGCGTCTCCCCGTCGCTGTCGAGCGGGGCGCTGCCCATGGCCCCTGCCCTGGCGGCGGCGCCTGCTGTACCCCCCATGCCTCCCCCTGAGACCCCTGTCGCCCCGCCCATGGCGGCCCCGGCGGCGCCCATCGCGGATCCAGCGGCACGCATGGCCACGCCGGCCGGCGGGCTGCTGCCGGCCCCGGAGCCGCCGGGCGCGATCTCGGCGATGGGTTCGGGGGCCGGGACCGGAACCAGAATGGCGCGCAGGGCTTCTGGATCGGCCCGATAGTCGGCGGCGTAACGCAAATTGATGGCGTAGCGGGCGCGGCCGGCGATGACGGTGGAGACCGGCATGCCGCCGATGGCCGCTTCCACCCCATCCAGTACATCGCGCACGGTCAGCCCGTAGCGGGCAATGGCTTCCCGGTCCGGCACGATGTCGATGTATTCGCGGCCGGTCTGGCGTTCGGCGAAGGTGCTGCGCGTACCCGGCACCTGCCGCAGCAGCCCTTCCAGCGCAACACTCAGCCGTTCGATCTCGGCCAGATCCTCGCCGAACACCTTGATGCCCACCGGCGTGCGCACACCGGTCGTCAGCATGTCGATGCGGGTGCGGATGGGCGGGTTGATCGCCATCTGGTAGCCCGGCATGCGCAGCGCCGCGTCCAAGTCCCGGCTCAGTTCCTCCAGGGTGCGCGCTTTTTCATCCGGCCAGATCAGACGCAGCGGCGCTTGCAGCCAGGCGGGTGTCCACGCGCTGTACCAGCGCGCGACTGGGTGCGTCGGCCAAGCCTCGCGCGGGTGCAGGGTGATCACCAATTCGTCCATGTCGAGCTGCGCCGGATCAGTGGCGGTTTCGGCGCGGCCGGTCTTGCCATGCACCGAGGCGACTTCCGGGAAATCCATGATGGTCCGGTCCAGCGCGGTGAGCACACGGCGCGCCTCCTCGATGGCGATGCCCGGGAAGGTGGTCGGCATCACCAGCAGCGAGCCCTCATCGAGGGGGGGCATGAATTCCGAGCCCAGGCGCAAGGCCAGGGGCACGGTGCCGAGCACCACTGCCAGCGCGGCGGCGATGACAGGGAAGCGCCAGCGTACGACGAAGGCGGCGATGGGTCGGTAGATGCGGCCCAGCAGCCGGTTGAGCGGGTTTTCATCCTCGGTTCGGAAACGCCCGCGTTGTAACAGCATGACCATGAGCGGCGGCGCCAGGGTGATGGATAAAATGGCGGCGGCGAACATGGCGGCCGTCTTGGTGTAGGCCAGCGGCGCGAACAGCCGCCCGGACTGTCCCGTCAGGGTGAGTATGGGCAGGAAGCTCACCGTGATCAGCAGCAGGGAGAAGAAAATGGGCCGGCCGACTTCCTTGCAGGCGTCGATGATGATGCGCCGGCGGTCTGCCCCCGGCAGCGCCGCGGCCAGACGGGTATGGGCATTTTCGATCATCACGATGGCGGCATCGGACAGCTCGCCGATGGCGATGGCGATGCCGCCCAGCGACATGATGTTGATGCTCAGGCCGAGGTAGCGGATGGCGATGAAGGAGAACAGCGCCGATAGGGGCAGCATGATCATCGCCACCAGCGCCGAGCCGGCGTGCATCAGGAACACCAGGCTGATGAGGGTGACAATGATCCCTTCCTCGATGAGGGTGAGGCGCAGGGTGTCCACGGAACCGAGGATGAGTTCCGAACGGTCGTAGGTCGGGACCAGGCGCACTCCCTCCGGCAGGCCCAGTCCAGCGATCTGTTGCTTGAGGGCTTCGATGACATTCAGGGCATTGGCGCCGATACGCATGACCACGATGCCCCCCACAGTCTCGCCGCGCCCGTTCCAATCGGCGGCGCCGCGGCGAATCTCCGGTCCGAACTGCACGGTGGCGACATCGCGCAAGCGCACCGGCGCGCCGCCCGGACCGACGGCGACCACGCTGGCCTCCAGGTCGGCCAGCGTCCCCACGTAGCCGCGCCCGCGCAGCACAAATTCGCGGCCGGCGATCTCCAGCACCCGCGCCCCGACTTCAGCATTGGCGTCGCGCACCGCCCGCGTAATATCGGCCAGGGTCAGCCCGTAAACGGTCAGTTTGCTGGGATCAAGTACGACTTGGAATTGGCGCTCGAAACCGCCCAGCGAGGCAATCTCGGCCACCCCCGATACCGCCTGCAAGGCCGGTTTTACGGTGAAATCCTGCAGCGCGCGCAGTTCGGCCAGATCCAGTCGACCGCTCGTGTCTTCCAGCACATATTGGTAGATCCAGCCCACGCCGCTGGCATCCGGGCCCAGGGTCGGGGTCACGCCGGGCGGCAGCAGTTGCTGCACCCGGCCGAGTTGCTCCAGCACCCGTGTGCGCGCCCAGTAGATGTCCGTGCCGTCCGCGAAAATGGCGTAGGTGAAGCTCATCCCGAACATGGAGTAGCCGCGCACCACGCGCACACCCGGCGTGCTTTGCAGGGTCCGGACCAAGGGATAGGTGATCTGGTCTTCCACCAGATTCGGGCTGCGCCCCATCCATTCGGTGAAGACGATGACTTGCGGATCGGACAGGTCCGGAATGGCATCCAGCGGCGTCTTGCGGATGCTGTCCAGGCTCCACAGGACCAGCACCAGCGTGGTGCCGAACACCAGCCAGCGGTAGCGGACAGACCATTCGATGATGCCCTCGATCATCTCAGTGCCCCGAGTGCGGAGCGACGGAGTCCGGCGTATCCGCCTTTTCCGGCAAAGGAGGTTCGGACCGGGCGCCGCCGCTGCCGTGACCGCCGTGCGCCGTGCCGCTCCCGGAAGCGCGCAGCCGGCTTTCCGAATCGAGCAGGAACACGCCCGCAGCGACGACACTCTCGCCCGCGGATAATCCGGCGCGGATCTCCACCCGCTCCGGCAGGCGCAGACCCAGCACCACTGGCCGGGGTTCGAAGCGGCCCGGCGCGGTGACGACGAACACATGCTGGGCCGGCCCGGTATCCACCACGGCATCACGGGGCACCGTGATCACCTCGCGCGACCGGGTGTGGAAATCCGCCGTGCCATACAGCCCGGGACGCAGGGCGCCGTCCGGATTGGGCATGGCAAAACGTACCCGCAAGGTGCGCGTGCGCTCGCTTAAGGTCGGATAGATGAAATCCACCCGCGCCTCGAAAGGGGGCTGTCTCGTGGCGGGAAACGCCAGCCGTGCCGATGTGCCCAAGGTGATCTCGGCTGCCGCCATCTCCGGCACCTCGGCCAGAATCCAGACCCGGGACAGGTCAGCGACAGTCATGATCTCGGTGGCGGCATCCACCGCCGTACCCACCGCCACGCCTCGGTGCAGGACGATGCCGCTATGGGGCGCCGCCACAGTCACGAGGCGCTTGATTTCGCCGCGCCGCTCGATCTGCGTGATCTCCGCTTCTGTCATGCCGAGCACCTTCAGGCGCATGCGGGCGCTTGCCGCCACCACGCTGTGTGGCCCGGCGCTGGCCTGTTTCAAGGTGGCCAGGTATTCGGTTTGGGAGGAGAACAGCTCCTGCGAAAAAATCGCCGCCAGGGATTGGCCCGCCCGTACCGTCTGCCCGGTGGTATTGACATAAAGGGCTTCAATCCATCCCGCCACCCGCGTATGCACGTGCGAGATCCGGGATTCGTCGGGGACTACCGTGGCCACCGCCCGCAGTGGCAGGCTGAGAGTCTCCAGGCGGGCCGGCTCGGTGCGGATGCCAATGGCGGATAGGCGGGTGGGCTCCCACGCCACGGGAGCCCGGGGCGGAGCAACCCCTTCGGCCGGGCGCGGGGAAGGGGACTCCGGACCGACGGGCGACTGGACCATCCTGTCTCTGGACATCTCATGGTGCAGCGAAAATGGCCAGCCGTGCCGGTGATGCTGGACGAGCAGCACGCCGCCCAAAACCACGGCGCCGATCACGGCGCCGATGCCGGCAGGGAGCGCGGCAAAGCGTTTCCGTCCATCCAGGCTCATGATTCCTCCTCCTCGCTGTCGTCGTTGTCCCGGGACGGGTTGGACTCAAGAGGAGGGATCAGTATGGGGGCGGGAGGAATCATGAGTTTGGAGGGTGCCTCCCGCCCCCATTCACCTGTTGTCCGTTGCAGGCGCGCCCAGGCCAGCCCCAGATTGGTTTCGGCCATGACTAGTTCGCCCTGCGCCGACCACAGCGCCTGGGCCGCATCGATCACGGCGGTCAGGCTGCCCTGACCGGCGGCGTAATTGGCCAAGGCTGGCGTCACAGCACTTTGGGCACGGGGCACCACTTCATCCCGAAACGCTACGAAGCGCGTCCGCGCGGCCTCGACCTGGTTGCGGGCAGCGGCTGCCTCGCCCTCGATCATGCGCCGCATCGCCTGCCAGTCGGCGCGCGCCATGTCCTCCATAGCCCGCGCTTCCCCCAACCCCGCCCGCAAGCGCTCGCGCCAGATGGGAATGCTGATGCCCACCATCAGCATCGCGCCACGACCTTCCGCCATGGTGGAAGCCTGACCGCCCCGCACCATGCCCATGGGCAGATACATGGCACGCATCACATCCACCTCGGCTCGGGCCTGCTCGATCTCCGCCTCCCCGGCATGCAACTCCGGCCGCCGTTGCAGGGCCTGGGCATGCACCGTTTCCCAAGGCGGTGGGGCGGCATCGGTAATGGGACGGGCCAGTTGCGGCACTGATGCGTCGACTGGACGACCCAAACCGGCATTCAACATGGCCTCAGCGGCCCGCACTTCCGCTGCCAGCGCCTGGCGCGCAGCGTCGAGTCGCGCCACTTCCACCTCCGCCCGCAAGACGTCGGCCTGATTGCCCACGGCCGCCGCATAGCGGGCAGCAACGGCGGTCACGAATTGGTGTGCCAACGCCAATTGCTGATCCACCACCTCGACCATGCGTCGTCGCTCG
>WOZT01000292.1 GCA_011620145.1 Gammaproteobacteria bacterium
ACCCTGCGGTCTGACGAAGATGTGCTCCATCCCGGTCAGCCGGGATAAACCCACTCCTGATCGAGTACTGGCACGATGTCCACCACTGCACCCCTGCTCACTGCCGACGACGACACCCTACTGCAAGAAACCGAACTGCAGCAGTGGCTCGCGGCCGGTGCCGCCGACCGCCCCCGCCTGCGGCAGGCCTTGCGGCAACTGGATCGTCAACAATGGGCGGCATTGCAACAAGGCGTCCCCATCGAACAGTTGATCCAGATCCGGGTGACTCACATCGACCGGGTGTTGGGTCTGGCCTGGCAGCATTTCCTGGGCAACTGGGCGCAGGCGTTGTGCCTGGTGGCGACGGGTGGCTATGGACGCCGGGAACTCCAGCCTCAATCCGATATCGACGTGCTGGTGCTGCTGCCGGCCGAGGTCAATGCGGAATGGACCGGCCCATTGGAACGCTTTCTCACCTTCCTGTGGGACATCGGCCTGCAAGTCGGCCACAGCGTGCGCACGGTGGCCGAATGCGCCGAGATGGCCAGCACCGACCTCACGGTCATGTGCAATCTGCTGGAGTCACGCGCACTGGATGGCGACCGGCATCTGCTGGAAGCCATGCGGGCCGCCACCAGTCCACGCCGCATGTGGAACAGCCAGGCCTTCTTCGCCGGCAAGGTGGCGGAACAGAATGCCCGCCACCATAAATTTCATGACACCGGCTACCAGTTGGAACCGAACGTCAAGGAAAGCCCCGGCGGCCTGCGCGACATCCAGACCATCGGCTGGGTGGCCAAGCGCCATTTCCAGGCCGAGACGCTGGACGAACTGCGCGAACATGGCTTTTTGACGGAGCGCGAGCTGCGTTCCCTGGTCGACAGCCAACAATTCCTGTGGCGCGTGCGCTGGGCGCTGCACATGCTGACCGGCCGCCGCGAAGACCGGCTGCTGTTCGACGTTCAGCTCAAACTGGCCGGGTTGTTCGGCTACTGCGATCAGGACGACAACCTGGCCGTCGAGCAGTTCATGCAACACTACTACCGCACTGTCACCCGCATCGGCCGGCTGAACGAACTGTTGTTGCAACTGTTCGACGAAACGCTGTTGCATCCCGACGACCAGGCGCCGCCGATCCCGCTGAATGCCCGTTTCCAGGTGCGCCACGGGCATATCGAAGTGACCCGGCCCGATGTCTTCCGCCGGTCCCCGTTTGCGCTGTTGGAAATCTTTCTGCTGCTGATGGAACACCCGGAAATCCAGGGTGTGCGCGCCGCCACCATCCGCCTGATCCGCCAGCATCGCTACCTCATCGACGGACCTTTCCGGGACGACATCCGGGCGCGCAGCCTGTTCATGGAAATGCTGAGCCAGCCCCACGGCATCACCCACGAACTGCGGCGCATGAACCGCTACGGCATCCTCGCGCGCTACCTGCCGGAGTTCGGCGCGCTGGTCGGGCGCATGCAGTTCGATCTGTTCCATGCCTACACCGTCGACCAGCACCTGTTGTTCGTGGTGCGCAACCTGCGCCGCATAACCGTGCCCGAGTTCGCCCACGAATACCCGCTGTGCAGCGAGATCGTCGAACGCATTCCCAAACGCGAGCTGCTCTATATCGCCGGGCTCTACCACGACATGGGCAAGGGTCAGGGCGGCGACCATTCCGATGTCGGCGGCCAACTGGCCAGTGCCTTCTGCTGCCGTCACGGGCTGGGGGAGCGCGACACCGAGCTGGTGGTGTGGCTGGTGCGCAACCACCTGCTCATGTCCATGACCGCCCAGCGCCGGGACATTAGCGATCCCCAGGAAATCCATGCCTTCGCCCGCAAGGTGCGCACGCGGCTGCGGCTCGACCACCTGTTCCTGCTCACCGTGGCGGACATGCGCGGCACCAACCCGGCGCTGCTGACCGACTGGAAGTTCCGCCTGCTGAGCCAGCTTTACCATGCGACGCGCGAGGCCATCGAGCGCGGCCTGGATCGACCGCTGGATGCCGCCGAGGTGGCGGCGGAAAATCGGGAAGAGGCGCTGGCCCAACTGGCGCGCAGCGGCGTGGACCAAGGGCGCGCCCAGGCCCTCTGGGATGGCTTTCCGGAGGCCTATTTCCTGCGCCACCAGGGTGATGAAATCGCCTGGCAGACCCGCGCCCTGCTGCTGGCTGGCCGCCCGCATGTGCCCGTCATCCAGTTGCGGCCTGACAACGATCGGGGCAGCACGGCCATTTTCCTCTACCTGCCCGACCGGGACTACCTGTTCGGCCTGATCAGCGCCGTTCTGTGCCAACTGGGACTCACCATCCAGGACGCACGCATCAGCTCCACCGTTGATGGGTGGGCGCTGGACACCTTCATGGTGCTGGAACAGAACGGCTGCTTCGTCAATGATCACAACCGCTTGCAGGAAATCCGCGAGCAACTGACGCGGATCCTCAACAACCCGCCCGTGGACGGCTTCCTGGTCACCCGCCGGTCCTCGCGCCAGGCGCGGGTGTTCCATACCCCGCCCCAGATCCACTTCCGCGATGATCCGGGTCCCCATACCGCCATGGAACTCATCGCCGCCGACCGGCCCGGACTGCTGTCCTGCGTCGGTCAGATGTTCGCGCGCCACGGCATCCGGGTGCATGCCGCCAAGATCGCCACCATCGGCGAACGCGCCGAGGACGTGTTCTGGATCACGGATGCCCGGGGGCGCATCGACGATCCCGCCATTCGCGCCACGCTGACCGCCGCCTTGACGGAAGCCCTGAATGATGCGAAGGGATAAAAAGTCGCCATGGGCCCGATCGGTCAACCGAGCGCCCGACTGCTAGAATAGGCCGCCCTTTTCCCCCGGAGGCTGGCCATGACCGCATTGCAACAGACCATCGAAGCGGCCTTCGAGGACCGCGCCCAGCTCACGCCCCAGGATGCGCCCGCCGAGATCCGCCGCGCGGTCCAGGACGCGCTGGCGCTGCTGGAACAAGGCCAGCGCCGCGTCGCCGAGCCCCTGCCCGGCGGCGGCTGGCAGGTCAATGAATGGCTGAAGAAGGCCGTGCTGTTGTCCTTCCGGCTGGAAGACAACCAGCTCATGGACGGCGGCTTCGGCCGTTTCTACGACAAGGTCCCCACCCGCTTCGCCGGCTTTTCCGAAGCCGACTTCCGCGCCCTGGGCGCGCGCGTGGTGCCACCCGCCACGGTGCGGCGCGGCGCCTATATCGCGCGCGGCGCCGTGCTGATGCCGAGCTATGTGAACATCGGCGCCTACGTGGGCGAAAACACCATGGTCGACACCTGGGCCACGGTCGGCTCCTGCGCCCAGATCGGCCGCAACGTGCACCTCTCCGGCGGCGTCGGCATCGGCGGCGTGCTGGAACCGCTGCAGGCGGCGCCGACCATCATCGAGGACGACTGCTTCATCGGCGCCCGCTCGGAAATCGTCGAGGGCGTCATCGTCGAGCGCGGCGCGGTCATCTCCATGGGCGTCTACATCGGCCAGAGCACGCGCATCTACGACCGGCAGACCGGGACGGTCAGCTACGGCCGCGTTCCGGCCGGCGCCGTGGTGGTCTCCGGCAGCCTGCCCTCGGCCGATGGGCGCTACAGCCTCTATTGCGCCGTCATCGTGAAACAGGTCGATGAAAAGACCCGCGCCAAGGTCGGCATCAACCAACTGCTGCGCGACGTGGACTGAGGCCATGTCCACGACCTTTGAGCTGGCCCAGGCCCTGATCGCGCATCCCTCCGTTACACCAGAGGACGCCGGCTGCCAGGAATTGATCAGCGCGCATCTGCGTCCGCTCGGCTTTCGGTTCGAGGTGTTGCAGTTTGGCGCGGTACGCAACCTGTGGGCGACCTGGGGCGAAAGCGGTCCGCTGCTCGCCTTCGCCGGCCACACCGATGTCGTGCCCACCGGCCCCGAGGATCAATGGACCTCGCCGCCCTTTGTGCCCACCGTTCGCGAGGGCCTGCTCTACGGTCGCGGCGCGGCCGACATGAAAGGCAGCCTCGCCGCCATGGTGAGCGCAATCACCGCCTTCCTCGCCCGCCACCCCGCCCCGCAGGGACGCATCGGCCTGCTGCTGACCAGCGACGAGGAAGGCCCGGCGGTGGACGGCACCGTCCGCGTGGTGGAAGAACTGGCCCGGCGCGGCGACATGCCGACCTGGTGCATCGTGGGCGAGCCCACCAGCGAACGCGCCTTGGGCGACATCATCAAAAACGGCCGGCGCGGCTCGCTGAGCGGCAATCTCACGGTGCACGGGGTGCAGGGACATGTGGCTTACCCCCAGAAGGCCGCCAATCCCATTCACCTCGCCGTCCCGGCCCTGAGCGATCTGGTTGCCGAACGCTGGGATAAAGGCACGCCCGAGTTCCCACCAACAACCCTGCAGATTTCCAATCTCCATGCGGGGACCGGCGCCGGCAATGTCATCCCCGGCACGCTGAACGTGCAATTCAACTTTCGTTTCAATCCCGGCAGCCCGGCGGCGAGTCTGCAGGAGCGGACCGAGGCGCTGCTGGCGCAGCATGGCCTGGATTTCCACATCGACTGGACGCTGGGCGCCGAACCCTTCCTGACCGCGCCCGGCTTGCTGGTCGACACGGTGCGGGCGGCGATCGAGGCCGTCACCGGCCGGCAGGCGGAATGCTCCACCATCGGCGGCACCTCCGATGCCCGCTTCATTGCCCGTTATTGCCCGCAGGTGGTCGAACTGGGTCCCGTCAACACCTCCATCCACCAGATCGACGAATGGGTGGACGTGGCCGAGCTCGACCAGCTCGCCGCCATCTATGAACAGGTGCTGGAGCGGCTGCTGGGGTGAACCGGGTCCGTTCGAGGCGCTCATGAACCCGCCCACTGAATCGACCGGCGACGCCCGCCCGAACGCGCCGAACCCATCGGCCGAGGACCGGGTTTTCATGGCGTGCGCGCTGGCGCTGGCCCGCCAGGCCGAAGCCTTGGGGGAAGTCCCCGTCGGCGCGGTGCTGGTGCGGGACGGCGCCATCGTCGGGGAAGGTTTCAACCAGCCCATCGGGCGGCGCGACGCCACCGCCCACGCTGAGATCCTGGCCCTGCGCGCGGGGGGCCAGCTCCTGGGCAACTACCGCCTGCCCAACACCTGTCTGTATGTCACCCTCGAGCCCTGTTTGATGTGCGTCGGCGCCATGCTCCACGCCCGCATTGCGCGGCTGGTTTACGGTGCCACCGACCCCAAGGTCGGCGCGGCGGGCAGCCTGCTCAATGCCTTCAGCAACAGCGGTCTCAACCACCAGGTGCAGGTCCAGGGCGGCGTGCTGGCGACCGAGTGCAGCGCACTGCTGCGCGATTTCTTCCGCGCCCGCCGCTGATCCGAACGCATCCCGTGACCCAAAAAGAGGTGTTTAATTTAAGGGAACTCTGATTTTGCCCTGCGGCCGAATCACGACCGCACGGCAAAATTAGGGTTTCTCTAACTAAGTGCCATTCGGGTCCTGACCCTGACAGTGCCTTGACCAATTTTTGGGCGCGGGGACGATCTCGTTTATTCGGTGATGCGGTAGCGATCCTTGAGGCGCACATAGTGGGCGGCGGAATAGGCGAGAAAACCCCGCTCCGCTTCACGCAGCAAGCGGGCGGGACGGGCCGGACTGCCGACATAGAGCCACC
>WOZT01000059.1 GCA_011620145.1 Gammaproteobacteria bacterium
TCGGGCGGGTCTTCGCCGTACTGGGCGGCGGCTTCGAAGACCCGTTGCCAGGCAGCGTGGTTGAAGGGAATCTGCCGTTCGCTGAAATAGTCCTGGGCATTGCCCAACACATCCTCCAGCACCGCCAACACATAGCGCAGGGCGGTCGGCGAATGGGCGAGGTGTTCCGGGATGGCGGCATGGAAGCGCAGCACGGGATCATCTGCGCTGTAGCCGCCCATGCGCATGCCCTCGAAATCCGGCTGCAGGTCCGGGGAGGCCAGCAGGAAAGTGATTTCCAGGCCGGGGCCCGAGGGAATGGCGCCCTGCTGGCGTTGGCGGGCCAGCGCCACGGCAACGCGGGTGACCGCCTTGTCGATGGGTGATTTTTCCAGGGTGTCGGATTTGTTGACGCTGATGAAGATCGAGCTCATGGGGAGTCCTTGGGATAGGCCGGGCAATCAGGCCGTCTGCAGCCGCCTCGGACGCAACAGGAAATAGGCGGTTTCCGTGGCGGCCATGTCGAAGGCCGTAAAGTCATCCTGGTTGCGCCGCCCGGGATCCGCCCCGGCCTGCAGGAGCAACTGCACCATGCGATCCCGTCCCGCCGAGGCGGCGTACATGAGCGCCGTGGCGCCGGTGAGATTGGCCTGGTCGATGGCCACGCCAGCGCGGATCAGCAGCTCGGCACACGCCGGGCTATCGGCGTAGCAGGCCAGCCACAGGGCGTTGTTGCCGTCGGAATTCACGGCATCCACCGCGGCGCCTGCCGCCAGCAGGGCTTGCACGGTCTCGGCGCGCCCGGCGCGGGCGGCGTGCAACAGGGCGGTCATGGCGTTGGCGGCGGGCCGCTCCAGATCGGTGGGATCAAAGCCCTGTTCCAGTAGCCAGGCGCCCAGATCCGTCGCCATGCCTTCCGCGGCGGGCTTTTCCGCTGGGTGCGTGGCCCGCCAGCCGGCATAGCCACCGTCCAGGCTGTGGACGCTGGTGAAACCCAGATGGCTCAGCAATTGGGCGATGTCGCGGCTGCTGTGGCCGTGTTCGCAGACCACCACGATGGGGGTGTCGCCCGGCCATTCCCGGCGCATGCGGGCCAGCAAGGCATCATCGAACTGCAAGGCATCCGGCATATGGCCCGCTGCGAAGGCGGCAGGCGCGCGGATGTCAATAATCCGGGCGCGGGGATCCTGGATCACGGCCTGCATCTGAAAGGTGTCGATGCAGCGAAAGTCAGTCATGGCCGGTCTCCCGTCAGGGCAAGCATGCGGCACTCAGCCGCCGTGGGCTTACAGATCATCCGCCAGCACTTCCAGCGCGATGAGCTGTTCCCGCAGCGCCATGTGGGCATAGAAGCCCTCGCGCCCCTGATACAAGGGATCGCGGTAAAGCGCCTCCAGGGCGGTTGAATCGTCCGGATACAGGCGGCAGGTTTGCAGCGGATCGACCAGTGCAGCGACGCAGGCCTGCAGTTCGCTTATGGACTCGGCCTGATAGCTGCCGGTCTCCAATAAGGCATCGGCGCGGTAGAGCGGGGCGTCCCACCCGTGCTGTGCCGCCAGGGCCGCGATCCAGGCGGGCGCGGCTTCCATGGTGGCGCCGCTGGCGGCCAGCAACTCGCGCGGGCTGACCACCTCATACACCGCCCGGTCCGGGCTTGCCCGCGCCGCGCGGATCTTGCCGATCAGGTCATCCTCATCGAAAGCGAACCAGGCTTGCGGGCGTCCCTCCCAAGGCACTTCAAGCACATGGATCATGGCATCGCTCCAGGCGCAGGATGGGGAGACTCATTCATCGATGCGCAGCTTCAGGATGTCGTCGGCGGCGTGGCGCATCCGCTCCGCGATCGCCAGCGGCGTGGCGTCATAGAGCGCCCGGGCAGTGTCCAATGCCGCCTGCGCGCACGCGGCCTCTTCCTTGGTGAGCGGTATGCGGCCGGCCATGTGGGTGGCGTCCGGCGCGGCCTGGCGGATGGCGACCCGATTCGGGTGCTGGCGCACCTCGGTCAGGGTATCGGCCTCGTGGCGGCCATCCAGGCAGATGGCGCGGTCGATCACCTCGACCCGGCGACCGTCCTGGGTGAGCTTGATCAGCGTTTTTGACGTGTCCATGGCGTGATTTCCCTGTAAGCCGCGCGTGCATCCAGATGAAATGGGGGGCTTTAATGCGTGCCTGCCTCGGCGGGCGTTTGGGCCTGGATGCTCAAGGCATGAACATCGGCCGGCATCATCGGCGCGACGGCCTCGTACACCAGGCGATGGCGACCGATGGCCGACAGCCCATCGAAGCGGGAGGACACCACGCGGATCAGGTAATGCCCCGCGCCGTTGGCCTGCGGATCGTGCCCATGGGCCTCGGTGTGATCCACGATGTCGAGCCGCTGTGGGACCAGCGCCTGTTCGAGATAGCCGCGCAGGCGCGCCAGCCGTTCTTCCATCGTCGAAATTCCCATGCGCCTCTGCCTCTCCGATTGCCGCTGTGCCGCCGGTCTGCATCCTAGGGCGAGACCGGGCCTCTTCTCATAAGCGTCATGCAATGGCCGGGCCAGTCGGGAAAAGGGAGCCAAAGGCTGCATTTATAGGCGATTTCATCGCCCGGAACGGGATGGGCTGTGTCGGCTTTGTCGGATGTGTGACACAGCGTTTTGCCCCTGAGATCGCGCCATCGGCTGCGTTGTGGCGGTATTGGGCCGGTGGAGACGAATTTGCATGGCAGGGCCCATGGTTTGATCCGGGGAAATGACGACGGTCCGGCCAGCCGAGGCGGGCACACGGCCAGACTTCTGATCCTGGGCACGATAGGCGCCGTTCTTTTCCATCGCTTCCGGCGCCATCTTCCGGCGCTATAGTGGTATCAAGGTCTTTGAACCCGCCCTTCCGGCGGCGCAGGTGGAATTCCCGCTCATGGCACAACCTCCATTCACGCGCTACCCCACGCTTGAGGCCCTGCATCTCGGCAGCGCGTTTGCCCAACTGCCGGCGCAGTTCCATACCCGTCTGGCGCCCACGCCCTTGCCCGAGCCCCATCCGGTGGGCATCAGCCCGGACGCCGCCGCGCTGCTCGGCTTGGCGCCCCAGGCCTGTGAACATCCCGAGTTCGCCCAGGTGTTCGCGGGGAATCGCCTGTTGCCGGGCGCCGAGCCCCTGGCTGCGGTCTATTCCGGGCATCAGTTCGGGGTCTGGGCCGGGCAGTTGGGCGATGGCCGCGCCCATCTGCTGGGGGAGGTGGAGACGGACGCCGGCCCCCTCGAAATCCAGCTCAAGGGCGCCGGGCCAACACCTTACTCGCGCTTTGCCGACGGCCGGGCCGTGCTGCGCTCCTCGATCCGCGAGTTTCTCGCTTCCGAAGCCATGGCGGCCTTGGGCGTTCCCACCACCCGCGCCCTGTGCGTGATCGGTTCCGATGCGCCGGTGCAGCGGGAAACCTGGGAAACGGCGGCGGTGGTGACCCGGCTGGCGCCGAGTTTCGTGCGCTTCGGCTCCTTCGAGCACTGGCACGCCCTGGACCGGCAGGTCGAACTCCGGCTGCTGGCCGATCATGTCATCGACCGCTGCCGGCCGGCGCTGCGCGAGTCCAGCCAGCCTTACGCCGCCCTGCTGGGCGATGTGGCGCGGCGCACCGGCGAGATGGTCGCCCACTGGCAGGCGGTGGGCTTCATGCACGGGGTGATGAACACGGACAACATGTCCATCCTGGGGCTCACCCTGGATTACGGCCCGTTCGGCTTCATGGAGGCATTTGATGCCGGCCACATCTGCAATCACTCCGACCATTACGGCCGCTACAGTTATCGCGCCCAGCCCCGGGTGGCGCACTGGAATCTCTACGCCCTCGGGGATGCGCTGATGCCTCTGGTGGGTCCGCCGCAGGCGGTTCGGGAGATCATCGATGGCCATTTCATCCCTGCCCTTGAAACCACCTTTTTGCGCCTGATGCGGGCCAAGCTGGGGCTGCGCATTGCGGCGGACGGCGATGCCGAATTCATCGATCAGACCTTTGGCCTGTTGCAGGCGAACCGGCCCGACTACACCACTTTTTTCCGCGCCTTGAGTCACTTGCCCGGAGGAGTGGAGACCGCCAGCGCTGAGCGCCCACGGATCGATGCGCCGGTGCGTGACCAGTTCGCCGATCGGGCGCGCTGCGATGCCTGGCTCGTCCAATGGCGCGCGCGCCTGGCGCAGGAGGGGTCCGTGGATGGCGACCGCCAGGCGGCGATGCGACTCGCCAATCCCAAGTATGTATTGCGCAACTGGGTGGCCGAGTCGGCCATCCGCCGCGCCCGCGAAGGCGATTTCGGGGGAGTCGCGGAAGTCCTGGACTGCCTGCGGCGCCCCTTTGAGGAACAACCGGAATACGAGCGCTACGCCGCTCCGCCACCCGACTGGGCGGCCGGATTGGCGGTGAGCTGCTCAAGTTGACATGCGGGCAGTTCACCCTGCCCGGAGGATGGGAACGGGATGACGGCGATGAGCGGTGATGACACAGGGCTGGCGGGCTTCCGGGCCGGGCACGGGCGGGCCGAGCAATGGCAGGACGCGGTGGAAGCCGCCCTGCGCCAGATGGGTGATCCGCCCGCCGGGGCCAATCTGGGATTTGTCTACATGACCGACTGGCTGGCTCCGGCGGGACGCGCCATCCTGGCCTACCTCCAGCAGGCCACCGGGGTGGAGGACTGGGTCGGTTCGGTGGGCATTGGAATCCTGGCCGCCGGGGTTGAGTATTTCGATGAACCCGCCGTGGTGGTGATGCTGGCGTCCCTGCCCGAGGGGGAATTCCAGCTGTTTTCCCCCAAGCATCCGCTGCCGGTTGCGGGCAGCCTCACGCCGGCGGGGAACGATGCGGCTCATCTGGCGCTGGTCCACGCCGATGCCCATACGGACGATCTGTCCGGGCATCTGACGACACTTTCCGCCGGTCTCTCCAGCGGTTATCTGGTGGGTGGCGTCACCAGTTCCCGCACCCGCTCGCTGCATTTTGCCCGGACGGGATTCGAGGATGGCCTGTCCGGGGTGGTGTTCTCCTCGGGCGTCACCGTCGCCGTACGCCTCACCCAGGGGTGCTCCCCGCTGCGTCATGGACCGGGCCAGACGCCGGTGCGCCACCGGGTCACGGCGGCGGAGGGCAATGTGATCATCAGCCTCGACGGCCGTCCGGCGCTGGATGTGTTGTGCGAGGACATCGGCACGACCGTCGAGGAGGCCGACCTGCACGAGATCGCCCACAGCATCCATGTGGGGCTGCCGGTGCGGGGATCGGATACCGGGGATTACCTGGTGCGCAATCTGCTGGGCCTGGATGCCACCCGCAAGCGGCTGGCCATCGGCGATTATGTGGAGACCGACCAGTCCATCCTGTTCTGCCGACGCGATGTCCAGACCGCTCACGAAGACTTGCTGCGCATGCTGGACCACATCCAGTCCGGCCTTGTGGGACCGCCCCGGGGGGGATTGTATTTTTCCTGTCTGGGGCGCGGTGAGCGCCTGTTTGGTCGTCGCTCGGCGGAGCTGTCCATCATCAGCGAGCGACTCGGGGATGTGCCGCTGGCCGGTTTCTTCTGCAACGGGGAGATCGCCCACGACCGCCTGTATGGCTATACCGGCGTGTTGCTGCTGTTT
>WOZT01000122.1 GCA_011620145.1 Gammaproteobacteria bacterium
GGATAGGGCAGTTCGCGCAGTTGGAACGGGGCGTTGTCGCAGTCGGGAATCACGACATCATCGGCCGTGGCGGCTTCCTGATGCAGCACGGCGAGGGTCAGGAAGCCACCATCGGGGTGGCGCGCCGCGGCAATGACGGTGCCGACCGATTCACCGGATTCTCCGCCGGAGCGAGCCAGGGCCATGCCAGGATGGGGAGCAAGGTCGGCGCGCGCCAGGCCGATGCGCAGGCGGCGCTTGATTTCGCCGCGATGGCGCACGCGGGTGACAATTTCCTGGCCGGGATAACAGCCCTTGCCGAAGCCCACGGCGCCGAGGGCATCGAGGTTCAGCATCTGGGGAATGAAGTGTTCGGCGGTTTCAGCGGTGACAAAGGGCTCGCCGGCCTGGATCGTGAGCAGGGCCCATGCCTCTGGCCCCACTGGGGCGCCCCGGGCCTGGAGCCGCTCCCAAAGATCCTTCATCGCCTCCAGCGGCCCCAGGGCCAGCCAGCGCGGGGCTGTGCCGGGCAGGCGTACCAGCAACATCTCGCCGCCGCACGTGACGGCAAAGGCCTGAGCGGGCAGGTCGCTGCCAAACACGGTCTGCAGATCCGCGGTCAGGGCGTCGCCCGCGAGACCCAGCCGGATCAGGGCCTCAGAGGCATCCTCCAGCGTCACCCGGGCGCGCAGGACGAAACGGCGCAGCCGGTTCAAGGTGTCTTCCAAATGCTGCCGGGGCAGGAAGAGGTAGAAGCCATCCCCGCGCGCCAACAGAATGAAACTGGACAGCACCTTGCCTTGGGCGCTGAGATGGCAGGCAAACGTGGCTTGCCCGGGTGAAACCGCTGCCATGTCCGTCGCCAACTGGGCTTGCAGGAAGCTGCGCGCGTCCGGGCCATGCACTTCCAGCAGGCCGAAATGGCTGAGATCGGCGAACACCGGTCCGGACAGGACCATGCGCCGTTCCCGCTCCGGATTGCCGAAATGATCAAGTGTTGCGTCCGTGAATTCGGCGCCGGCATCGATCAGAAACGACTTCCATTCGGGCTTCATGGCAAGGACTCCTGGCAGGGGGATGGGGCAGGTGGGCATGGCTCGGATGGTAGGGCAAATCCTGGCCCGGTGGCAGTGGGGCGGGCCCCGCACCTTGCGGGAAGGGCGCGGATTCAGTATAAAAGCCGCTGTCGCTGCAAGGGGGAAGGCCATGATGGAACCGGAAAACACGCCGGAATCCGCGCCGATTTTGCCCTCCCTGGCGCCTGCCACGCCGGTGACGATCCGGGTGCCCCCCGCGCCTGAGGAGATCGGCGGTCCCCAGGGCCTGGAGCCGACCCGTTACGGGGATTGGGAGCGCCGCGGGCGCTGCATCGATTTTTGATTTCGCGGCCTGGTTTGACCGCATCGCCGCGTTTCCTCTGCGGGCCTTGCCGCATTTTTTGACGGGTTTTCGAGCCGGATTGAGTATGGGTCGGGCCATCCGCAGCCATGCAGCCGGCCACCCGCTTGTCGATTCGCTGGGAGGGAGACCCGTGCCACATCAACGCCCCCTGTCGCCACACCTGCAGGTGTATCGCTGGTCGCTGACCATGCTGATGTCCATCGTCCACCGCGCAACGGGCGTTGCGCTCTCGCTGGGCAGCATCCTCCTCGTGATCTGGTTCGCGGCCCTGGCGGCGGGGCCCGACGCCTATGCCACGGCGCAAGGGATCGTGGCCTCGCCGATTGGCTTGCTGCTGCTGTTCGGCTGGTCGGTCGCGCTGTTCTATCACCTGTGCAACGGCATCCGGCATCTGTTCTGGGACATCGGCATGGGCTTCGAGAAAGCACAGGCACGCCGCAGCGGTTGGGCCGCGCTGGGCGGGACGGCGATTCTGACCCTGGTGGCCTGGGGCATCGGCCTTTCCGGAGCAATGTAATCATGGATATGCGAACCCCCCTGTCGCGCGCCAATCACCTGGGCTCGGCCCGCGAGGGCGCCAACCACTGGTGGTGGCAGCGGCTCACCGCGCTGGCCCTGGTTCCCTTGCTGCTCTGGCTGGTGGGATCCTTGGTCTGCCTGATTGGCGCCGACTACCTCGCCATGCGCACCTGGGTCGCCCGTCCTGCCGTGACTGTGGCCCTGGTGACGCTGCTGATTGCCCTGTTCTACCACGCCCAGCTCGGGCTGCAGGTGGTCCTGGAAGACTATGTCCATGCCGAGGGGCTCAAGCTGGCCTCGCTCGTGGCAGTGCGCTTTGCCTGCCTGCTGCTGGGTCTGCTGGGTGTGATTTCCGTTTTGCGCATCGCCTTCGGGGGCTGATCGAATGAGTCAGGCGTATCGTTTTGTGGACCACCAGTACGACGTGATCGTGGTGGGGGCGGGCGGGGCCGGTCTGCGGGCCACACTGGGAATGGCCACCCAGGGGCTGACGACGGCCTGCATCACCAAGGTTTTCCCGACCCGTTCCCATACGGTGGCGGCACAGGGCGGAATCTCCGCGGCGCTGGGCAACATGGGCGAGGATGACTGGCGCTTCCACTTCTACGACACCATCAAGGGCTCGGACTGGTTGGGCGATCAGGACGCCATCGAGTACATGTGTCGCGAGGCGATCCCGGCGATCCTGGAGCTGGAACACTACGGCGTGCCCTTCTCGCGCACCGAGGAAGGCAAGATCTACCAGCGTCCCTTCGGCGGCATGACCACCCATTACGGCAAGGGCACCGCCCAGCGCACCTGCGCGGCGGCGGACCGCACCGGCCATGCCATGCTGCACACCCTGTACCAGCAGTCGCTGCGCCATCATGCGGAGTTCTTCATCGAATACTTCGCCCTCGACCTGATCATGGACGAGGAAGGCGCCTGCCGCGGCGTGACGGCCTTGAACCTGTCTGACGGGACGCTGCACCGCTTTCGTGCCCATACCACGGTGCTGGCCACCGGCGGCTATGGCCGCTCCTATTTCTCCTGCACCTCGGCGCACACCTGCACCGGCGACGGTAACGGCATGGTGCTGCGCGCCGGCCTGCCCTTGCAGGACATGGAATTCGTGCAATTCCATCCCACCGGCATCTACGGCGCGGGCTGCCTGATCACCGAGGGCGTGCGCGGCGAGGGCGGTTATCTGACCAACGCCCAGGGCGAGCGTTTCATGGAGCGCTATGCGCCCAACGCCAAGGACCTGGCTTCCCGCGATGTGGTGAGCCGGGCCATGACGGTGGAGATCCGCGAAGGCCGTGGCGTGGGACCGCAGAAGGATCACATTCATCTGCACCTGGAGCACCTGGGGCCGGAGGTCATCAACGAACGTCTGCCCGGCATCGCCGAATCGGCGCACATCTTCGCCGGCGTGGACGTGACCCGCGAGCCCATTCCCGTGCTACCCACGGTGCACTACAACATGGGCGGCATCCCCACCAACTACCACGGCGAAGTGGTGACCCTGCGCGATGGCAATCCGGACGCGGTGGTGCCCGGACTCATGGCCATCGGCGAGGCGGCTTGCGTGTCCGTGCATGGTGCCAACCGGCTGGGATCCAATTCCCTGCTCGATCTGGTGGTCTTTGGCCGCGCCGCCGCGCTGCGCTGCGCCGAACAGATCCGTCCCCGCTCGCCTCACAAGCCCTTGCCCGAATCGGCGAGCGAGCTGGGTGTGGCGCGTCTGGACCGGTTCCGCAACGCCAAGGGCAGCCTCAGCACCGCCCAGATCCGGCTCAACATGCAGCGCACCATGCAAAACAACGCCGCCGTGTTCCGCACCGGCGAGGTGTTGCAGGAAGGCTGCGAGCAGATCGAATCGGTGTATCGTTCCTTCAGCGAGGTGTCGGTGGGTGACCGCGGCCTGATCTGGAACAGCGACCTGATCGAGACCCTGGAACTGGACAACCTGCTGGGCAATGCGGTGACGACGATGTTTGCCGCGCGCAACCGCACCGAAAGCCGGGGCGCCCATGCCCGCGAGGATTTCGCCGAGCGCGACGACCAGAACTGGATGAAGCATTCGCTGATCTGGATGGACGCCCAGGGCCTGGTCAGCATCGGTTACCGGCCGGTGCATCTCTATACGCAGACCGATCAGGTCGACGTGGTGCCGCCCAAGGCGCGCGTCTACTAAGGATCAGGATTTCAGCGATCGGGCATTGCCCGCATCTCGGCGCTTGGCTTGCCGGACTCCGAAGAGGACTCGTTCATGGCCCAGTTCAAACTTCCCGCGAATTCCCGTGTGCAGGTCGGCAAGACCTTTCCGGCGCCCAGTGGCGCCAAGCGGGTCAAGCGCTTCGTGGTGTATCGCTACGACCCGGAAACCGGCGAGAATCCCCGCCTGGATACCTACGAGCTCGATCTGGACGATTGCGCGCCCATGGTCCTGGACGCCCTGATCAAGATCAAGAACGAGATCGATCCGAGCCTGACCTTCCGCCGCTCCTGCCGGGAAGGCATTTGCGGCTCCTGCGCCATGAACATCGACGGCACCAACACCCTCGCCTGCACCAAGCACATCGGCGAGGTCTCGGGTGATGTGCGCATCTATCCCTTGCCGCACCTGTCGGTGATCAAGGACCTGGTGCCGGACCTGACCCACTTCTATGCCCAATACGCGGCCGTGGAGCCCTGGCTCAAGACCAAGACGCCGACGCCGCCGGATCGGGAGCGGCTGCAATCCAAGGAAGAACGCGCCAAGCTCGACGGGCTGTATGAGTGCATCCTCTGCGCCTGTTGCTCGACGTCCTGCCCCAGCTACTGGTGGAACGATCGCTATCTCGGCCCCGCCGCCTTGCTGCAGGCCTATCGCTGGATCGCCGACAGTCGCGACGAATCCATCGGTGAGCGTCTCGATGCGCTGGAAGATCCCTTCAAGCTCTATCGCTGCCACACCATCATGAACTGCACCAACACCTGCCCCAAGGGCCTCAATCCCGCCAAGGCCATTGGCGAGATCAAGCAGCTGATGGTGCTGCGCCGCTGAGCGGGCGCACGGCAGTGGCAGGCGAAGTCGGGGCGAGCGAACTGGGGCGGTTGCGCTGGCGATGCCGGCGCGGCATGAAGGAGCTTGATGAACTGCTGCTCGCCTATCTGCCCCATTATCCCAACGCACCTGCTGCCGAACGGGCCGCCTTCGAGACCCTGCTGGAACTGCCCGATCCCGATCTCTACCAGTTGATGCTGGCCACCACCGCCGCGTCCGATCCTTCCCTGGAGCCCCTCCTTGAACGGCTTCGCCGGGGCCTGCCGCATCGATCCTGAGCCTTCGCGCCGCCTCGCCGTCCTGCTCGGGATCGGCTATGGCGGCGCCCTCCTGTTGGCTGCAACCGGACTCACGGGCCTGTTGCGTGCATTGTGTCTGGCGGGAATCCTCTGTTCTGCGGCATGGACCTGCTGGCGCCATTTCGGCCCCGGCCGCATCGTGCATGCCGAACAACTGGAGGCCGAGCGCTGGCAGCTGCGGCGTGCCGATGGCTGGGAAGGGGAAGCGCGATTGCTGCCCTCCAGCCTGGTCACGCCAGCGCTGATGGTGCTCAATTTCCGCTTTCCAGGTGTCTGGCAACCGTGGCGACGGGGGCAGTCGCTGTGCCTGCTACCGGACAGCCTGGATCGGGACAGCGCCCGACGCTTGCGGGTTTTCCTGC
>WOZT01000057.1 GCA_011620145.1 Gammaproteobacteria bacterium
GGGGATGGCCCTGTTGATGACGCTGGGCTGCCGCAGCGTGATCGAGCACACCCTCGACCGGCCCGAAGTCAGCCTGCGCGAGGTGCGCCTGCTGGAAATGGGGCTGCTGTCGCAGCGCACCCAACTGGTGCTGCATGTGAAAAACCCCAATCCGGTTCCTTTGCCGGTACGGACGGTGCGCTACAAGATCGCGCTCGCTGGACTCCAAGTCGCCAATGGCGAGACGGATGAGGCCTTCACGGTCCCGGCGAAGGGGGAAACCGACGTCAAGCTCCAGGTGCGCACCAACGCGCTGGAATTGGCCGCCCAGGCCGCCAACATGGCCACCAACTTCAACGGCCGCGTGGATTATGAAATCAGCGGTGAGGTGGAACCCAACATCCCCATGGCAGGCACCTTCCCCTTCGCTCGCAAAGGCGAGGTAATGCTGAACCGGGCCCGCTGATTGCGCGCAAAGAGGTGACATTACGTCCCATGGAGACTTGACCAGATGGATCTGGAACACAACGAAAGCTTACCCCCCATTCCGCCGGCGCCTCCGACCCGGTCCGGCCTGAGCGCCCGCCTCAAGCGGCAGGCCATCCGGCTGCTCCGGCGCTGGATCAAAACCCCGGAAATCTCCGTGACCGGCCTGAAACTGCGCCAGATGGGGCTGATGGAACAGCGCGGCCAACTCGGCATCCGGCTGCACAACCCCAATCGCATCGCCCTGGGCGTACGCGCCTTCCGCTATCGCGTCGAACTGTCCGGCCAGCGCTTCGCCAAGGGCCAGACGGCGGAGCCCTTCCGCATTCCCGCCCGCGACGCCACCAGCTTTGACGTCGACGTGCGCCTGTCCATGCTGAAACTGGCCGGCTCCCTGATGGGCGCGCTGCTGGCGCCCCGCCCCAAGCTGGAATATCGCATCAGCGGGGAAATCGAGCTGGCGCTGCCCTGGCTGCCGCCGATTCCTTTCAGCTACACCGGCCAGGTTGACCTGGAGCGGCTGGGTGAACGGCGCTGAGCCCATGGTGCGCCTGCAGGGCGTAAGCCACGGCTACCCCGAACCGGGCGGCTGGCACCGCGTGCTGGAGGATGCCGCGCTGGAAATCGGCGCCGGCGAGGCGGTGGCGCTGGTGGGTCGTAGCGGCTCGGGCAAATCCACCCTGCTCAACCTGATCAGTGGCATCGACCGCCCCCAGGCCGGCAGCCTCCAGGTGGGCGGCATCGACATTACCACCCTGAGCGAACGGGAACGCACGCTGTTGCGCCGCCGGCGCATTGGCTTCGTGTTCCAGTTCTTCAACCTGCTGCCCACCCTGACGGTGGCGGAAAACCTGCGCCTGCCGCTGCAACTGCTGGGGCGGGGCGGCCGCGCGGCTGACCGCGCCGTGGCGGACATGCTCGCGGCCGTCGATCTGGCCGGTTATGGGGACCGTTTCCCCGACACGCTGTCCGGCGGGGAGCAGCAGCGGGTCGCCGTGGCCCGCGCCCTGATTCACGAGCCGGACCTGATTCTCGCCGACGAACCCACCGGCAACCTGGATCCGACCACCGGCAACCGGGTGGCGGAATTGCTGGACCAACTGGTGCGCCAGTTCGGCAAGACCTTGATCCTGGTCACCCACAGTCCCGATCTGGCGCGCCATGCCGACCGCATCCTGCGCCTGCAACAGGGCCGGTTGGTGCCCGAACCCGCGCCGCCCGCCGCCCCATGATTCCGCTGCACGTCCGGGCCGGCTGGCGCCATCTGACCCGGCACCGCTGGCTCACCGCCCTCTCGGTGCTGGGCATCGCCCTGGGCGTGGGCGTCGTGGTCGCCGTGGACCTGGCCAGCACCAGCGCCCGGCTGGCCCTCAAGACCTCCATGGCCGCCGTCGTGGGCGAGGCCACCCACCAGATCCTCGCCGGTCCCGATGGACTGCCCGAAACGGTCTACCGGGACCTGAGGTTGGGCGGCTGGGAAACGCCGCTGGCCCCGATCATCGAGGCCACGGTCAGTGTGGCCAACCGGCCCGGCCACAGCTTCCGGCTGCTGGGCGTGGACGGCACCGCCGAATTCGCTCTGGGCCGGGGCCAAATGGGAGCCACTGGTGCTGGACTGGCCACGGGTGGCGGCCTGCTCGGCGCGGTGCGGGGGGTCACCCAGCCGGGCCAGGCCTGGGTTTCGGGACGGGCAGCCGCGGCGCTTGGTCTTGTGCCCGGCGATCCGCTGGAGCTGCTGCTGCCCCTGGGGCGAGGCACGGTGACCGTGGCCGGCGTGCTGGACGATGCGGGCACCGACCGCGACCTGTCCGGGCTGATGCTGATGGACATTGCCGCCGCCCAGGAACTGCTGGCGATGGATGGGCGCATCAGCCGCATCGACGTGCGCCTGCCGGAAGGACGCGCCGGCGAACAGGCGCTGGCGGCCCTGCAGGCGCGCCTGCCGACGGGCCTGCGGGTGGAAACCACGGGCAGCCGGGTGCGGGCGATGGAAGGCATGACCCGGGCCTTTGAATTCAACCTCATGGCCATGAGCCTCTTGGCCCTGGTGGTGGGGCTCTATCTCATCTACAACACCCTGAGCTTCGCCGTGGTGCAGCGCCGGCCGCTGCTGGGCATCCTGCGCACCGTGGGCGTCACCCGTGGCCAGGTGTTCCGCGCCATCCTGGGCGAAGCCCTGCTGCTGGGGCTGGCCGGGACCCTGCTGGGGCTGCTGCTGGGCACGGCGCTGGCCCAGTTCCTGGTGGGGCTGGTGGGCCGCACCATCAACGACATCTATTACACCCTGCAGATTTCCCAACTGGCCTTGAGCCCCTGGGGACTGACCAAGGGCTTGCTGCTGGGATTGGCCGGCAGCGCGCTCGCCGCCCTGCCGGCCGCCTGGGAAGCGGCTCGCACCCCGCCGCGCCGGGTGCTCAACCGCTCGGACCTGGAAGCCCGCACGCGCCGGCTGGTGCCGCGCCTCGCCGCCCTGGGGCTGCTCTTGGCCGTGGTGGTGCTGCCGTTGCTGCTGCTGTGGCCGAGCCGGTCGCTGTTGCCCGTGTACGCCGGGCTGATCGCGCTGGTGCTGGCGGCGAGCCTGGTCATCCCCGCGCTCACCATCGGACTGATGGGCCTCGTCGCCCGCCTCGCCCCCGCCGGCCGGGGATTGCTGCTGCGCATGGCGGCGCGGGGCGTGGTGCGTTCCCTGAGCCGCACGGGCCTGGCGATCGCCGCCCTGACCGTGGCCCTGTCCACTGCCGTGGGGGTCGGCACCATGATCTACAGCTTCCGTGGCAGCGTGACCGATTGGCTGGAACGCACGTTGAGCGCGCAGATCTACGTCTCCCCCGGTGGCGGCGCCCCACGCGGCGCGCGCCTGCCCGACAGCCTGTTGCCGACCCTGGCCGCCCTGCCGGGCATGGCGGAGGTGGTCGGCATCCGCGCCGCCCCCATCGATACCCCCGACGGGCCGGTGGGCGTCTCGGCCGCGCCTTTCAAGGAACAACTGCGCGGCGCGCTCCAATTCCTCGCGGGTGATCCGGCGACGGCCTATGCGGCACTGGCGGATGCCCAGCGCGAGACACCCGCCGTGCTGGCCAGCGAACCCCTGGCCTGGCACCGCCAGCTGAAGGTGGGCGACCGGCTGCAACTGGCCACCGATGCGGGCTGGCGCGCGTTCGAGGTGGTGGGGATCTATCAGGACTTCGGCTCCGACCAGGGGCATCTGCTGATGGACGAGGCCGCGTTCAGCCGCCACTGGAACCGCCCCGGCGTCACCGGCATCGGGCTCTATCTCGCGCCGGGCGCGGATGAGGCGGCGCTGGTGACGCAGATCCAGGCGCTGGCCACGCCCGAGATGCCGCTGTCGGTGATGCGCACCGCCGGCATTTTGGCGTTTTCCCTGCAAATCTTCGATCGCACCTTCGCAGTCACCGGCGTGCTGCGCCTGCTCACCCTGATCGTGAGCCTGGCGGGGGTGACCAGCGCCCTGATGGCGCTGCAACTGGAGCGGACGCGGGAATGCGCCGTGCTGCGCGCCTTGGGGATGACCCCCGGACAGGTGCGGCGCTGGGTCACCCTGCAGACCGCCCTGATGGGGGCGGTGGCGGGACTGCTCGCCGTGCCGGTGGGGCTGGTGCTCGCGGCGGTGCTGACCGGAGCCGTCAATCGGCGCGCCTTTGGCTGGACCATCCATTTCCAGATCGCCCCCGGCCTGTTGCTGCAGGCCCTGGGGCTGGCCGTGCTGGCGGCGCTGGTGGCGGGCGCCTACCCCGCCTGGCGCATGGGTCGCACACCGCCAGCCCTGGCCCTGCGGGAGGAATAGGCATGGGCCGGCGCAGCGCGGGACTGATCGTTTTGGGGCTGGCCGCGCTGTTCCTGGCCTGGGCGCTGCCCCGCTGGACGCCGCGCCCGCCTCCGCTGGCGCCGGGTGGACAGATCGACCTCACCCAGGCCTTCGAAACCGCCACCAGCGGCTATGAGCGGGCCGAGGCCGCGCGTTCCTTCTCGTTTCCGGCGGACCACGGCCCCCATCCCGGCACGGCCAGCGAATGGTGGTACGTCACCGGCAACCTGCGCACCGCGCAGGGCCGCCGCTTCGGCTATGAAGTGACCTTCTTCCGCGTCGCGCTGGCGCCCACCCTGCCGCCGCGCCGCTCGGCCTGGGCCACGCGGCAGATCTACATGGCCCATCTCGCCGTCACCGACCCCGAAGGCCGCCGTTTCCATGCCTTCGAGCGTTTCAACCGGGCGGCGCTGGACATGGCCGGGGCAAATGCCGCGCCACTGCGCATCTGGCTGGACGATTGGGCGTTGAGTGCCCGACCCGGCGCCGATCCCAGCCTGCCGACTCCGCCACTGGCACTGCGCGCCGCGCAAGGCCCCGTTGCCCTCGACCTGGAACTCGATGCCCGCAAGCCGCCCGTCCTGCAGGGCGCGGCCGGCCTGAGCCGCAAAGGACCCGCGCCGGGGGATGCCTCCTACTACTACAGCCTCACCCGCCTGGCGACACGCGGCACGCTGACGCTGGACGGCGAGCGCTTCGCGGTGAATGGCGATTCCTGGATGGACCGCGAATGGGGCACCTCCACCCTGGGGCCGGAACGCGCCGGCTGGGATTGGTTTGGTGTGCAGCTCGCAGACGGCTCGGAGCTGATGTTCTGCCGCATCCGCCGCCGCGATGGCACGCCCAACCCCTTCGACTACGGCGTCTGGGTCAGTCCCGACGGGCAGGCGGAAACGCTGGACGCCCGCGCTGTCGAAATCCACGAGACGGGTCGTTGGCGCAGTCCCCATTCCGGCATCAGCTACCCCAGCGGCTGGACCCTGCGGCTTCCCGCCCGCCAGCTCAGCCTGCATCTCACGCCCCTGCTGCCCGACCAGGAGCTGAATCTCGCTGTGCGCTATTGGGAAGGCGCCGTTGAGGCCACCGGCGAGCTGGCCGGCCACGACATCCAGGGCCACGGCTACGTCGAGCTGACCGGCTACGGCGCCACCCCCTGAGGGCGCGGGGAGCGCTATCCGAACGCAACAGGATCGGCTATAGTAGGCCGTTCTGTTGGGGCGGTAGCTCAGCTGGGAGAGCGCTGCGTTCGCAATGCAGAGGTCGGGAGTTCGATCCTCCTCCGCTCCACCA
>WOZT01000228.1 GCA_011620145.1 Gammaproteobacteria bacterium
ATTATGCGGGTCTCGTCCAACCCTTAGAGCGCTTCAGGGCCCTTTTCCAGCGCTGAATGTGGCGTTGGCGTTCTTTTACGTCCAAAAAGGGCTTAAAGGTGCGCTCGATCCTGCGGAGCTTAAGGAGCTCTTCCTTGGATCTCCAGAACCCGACAGAGAGCCCGGCCAAGAAGGCCGAGCCAAGGGCTGTGGCCTCGAGCATGACCGGCCTTTGGACCTCCACCCCCAACGTGCTGGCCATTCCCTCCAAGAAGAAGTCATTTTTGGAAGCCCCGCCGTCAGAAATCACCGTACGGATCTGGAGTTTGGCGTCCTTTTGCATGGCCAACAGAATGTCCCGGCACTCGAAAGCGATTCCCTCTAAAAAGGCGCGCACCACATGGGCCTTCTGGGTGGCCAACGTCATTCCCAAAACCGTCCCGCGGGCGTTTGGGTCCCAGTAAGGGGCGCCAAGCCCGCCAAGCGCGGGCACGGCAACCACTCCTCCCGAATCCGGCACACTCTTGGCGAGCGTTTCGGATTCGGCCACATCCTGGATCAGCCCAAGTCCGTCCTTGAGCCAGGCAATGAGCGCGCCAGTGGCCGGGATAAACCCTTCCAGCATGAAGGCGGTTTCGTCCTTGGTTTTCCAAGCGACCATAGGCAAAAGCCCGTGCAGCGACGCGGCCGGCTTGCTCCCTACGTTCATGTCCAAAAACGAGCCGGTGCCGTGGGTACACTTGACATCGCCCGGGGCAAAGCACCCCTCACCGAACAGCGCGGCCTGTTGGTCTGCGATGACGCCGGCAATCGGAACCTTCGCCCCAAGGACTTCGGTCACCCCAAAAGGGCCGCTGGAGTCACGAAGCTCTGGAAGAAGCGAGGCGGGGATATCGAAGAGCTTGAGGAACAGCGAGCTCCAGGTGAACTGGTATGGGTCGAACATACCAGAAGCGCTCGCGTTCGAGTAGTCTGTCGCGTGCACCTTGCCGCCTGTGAGCTTGTAGACGAGCCAGCTATCCACCGTTCCTTCCGCAAGCTCTCCTCTTTGCGCCCTTTTCCTGGCCCCTTCGATCATATCGAGCATCCAGCGGGTATGGGCGAGCGCCGAGGCTGGGCTGAACTTGACCCAGGAGGCAGTAATGAGGCGCTTGACGGCCGCAAGGTTTCTAAGGAACGGAAGACCCGAGCCGAGGCCCCTGCTTGCCCGCCCAAGAACCCTCAGCGTGCGGGAAAGGAGCTTCTTGTCCATTTGACGGCAAAGCTCGGCGGTCCGAACGTCCTGCCAGCCGATCATGGGGTGGAGAGGCCTTCCGGTTTCCCTTTCCCAAAGGAGGTTCGTACTCCGCTGGGTCGCGATCCCGATCGCCGCTACATCGCTTGCCGAGGTTTGAGCGGCCTTGAGGCACTCCCGCATTACCTTGAGGGAGGCTTCAAAAAGCCCCTCCGGGTCCTGCTCGATCCAGCCTGGCTCGGGGTAACGGGTGGGGATCGTTTCGTACGCCTGGGCTATAACCGTCGCTTCCTTGTCGAACAGGATTGCACGAACCCCCGTCGTTCCTGCATCCAGGCTGAGGATAAAACGCCCCATCGTCATCGCTCCACCGGTTGTTGCTTATGCATACAATGATAGCATATTGCCTACCCCTATGGCATAGAAAAGCGACAAACATGGGCCGCAAGGTCCCCAAGGAACTCTGCGCCAGAGGCCACGAGATGGAGGGGGTGAGAAGATGCGCCGAGTGAATATAAAAATGAGTCCTGAGCCCAGGCCGGGTCAATAGCGGATGGGGAACCGTGTCGTGATTATAACTTCGACCGCGTGCTCCTGACGATCGTCTACCATGGGAATGACGTTGTCTAGGCGTTCCACGCCATCGACTGTCATGCGCATCGTGCCACCCTGCGCAGGATCTGGGATGCCAGCTTGCGAGACGGCGATGCGATAAACGGTCTCGCGGTAGCGGTAGTGGATCTTGAACCCAGGCCAGTCGGCGGGCAGACAGGGTGCCAGATGCAACTTGTCCGCTTCGAGCCTCAAACCGAGCAGCGATTCCACGATGAGGCGGTACATCCATCCGGCCGACCCGGTATACCAGCTCCAGCCGCCGCGGCCGATGTGCGGCGCGACAGCATAGACGTCAGCGGCGACGACGTACGGTTCCACCTTGTAGGTGGCGATACCCTGTGGCGAACGCGTATGGTTCGCCGGGTTGATCATCGTCAACAAATCCCAGGCGCGCTCGCTATCTCCCAAGGCGGCAAACGCCATCGCGGCCCAGATCGCACCATGGGTGTACTGCCCTCCGTTCTCCCGCACGCCGGGCACGTAGCCGCGGATGTAGCCTGGGTCCAGGTTTGATTTATCGAAGGGCGGATTAAGCAGCTGCACAAGCCGGTAATCCCGTCGCACCAGATGCTCGTCGACAGCTTTCATGGCTAAGCGCGAACGCGTCGCATTGCCCGTCCCCGACAGCACCGACCAGCTCTGCGAGATGGAATCAATCCGGCATTCGGCGTTGCCCGCCGAACCCAGCGGCGTGCCATCGTCAAACCAGGCGCGGCGGTACCACGCGCCATCCCAGGCGTGCTGCTCGATGTTCTGACGCAACTGCTCTGCCTGTGCCAAACAAAGTTCGGCGAAGGACGTATCGCCTCGCGAGCGCGCCACCTCGGCGAACTGCTTGAGCACCGTGCACAAAAAGAAGCCCAGCCAGACGCTCTCGCCCCGGCCCTTCATTCCCACCAGATTCATGCCATCGTTCCAGTCGCCGCTACCGATCAGTGGCAGGCCGTGCTCGCCGAAGCACAGCCCGTGGCGGATGGCGCGCACGCAGTGCTCGTACAGGCTGGCCGCCTCGGTTGAGCAGCCCGGCAGGTCGTAGTAAGAATCATCCTCCGGGTTGACCGGGCGGCCCTCCAGGAAGGACACGGGCTCGTCGAGTATGCCGGTGTCGCCACTGCTGGTCACATAGCGGCACACCGCCAACGGCAGCCACAGGTAGTCATCCGAACAATGCGTTCGCACGCCCCGGCCGGATGGCGGATGCCACCAGTGCTGGACATCGCCCTGCGAGAATTGCCGGCTGGCGCACAGCAGCAAGTGCGCCCGCACCAGGCCGGGCTCGGCATGAACAAGCGCCATCACGTCCTGCAGCTGGTCGCGAAAGCCGAAGGCGCCGCCCGATTGGTAGTAGCCGCTACGCGCCCAGATACGACAGGCGAGAGTCTGGTACATAAGCCAGCCGTTGGCCAGCACGTTGACCGAAGCGTCGGGGGTTTCGACCTGCACCGCGCCCAGCGTGTGGTTCCAGTACTGCCACACCGCTTCGAGCGCGCCTCGCGCGGCCGCGGCGCCGCGGAAACGCTGCACCAGCGCGTCGGCATCATCGGCATTGCGCCCGACACCGAGCCGAAAGACAATCTCGCGCTCCTGACCGTCGACAAGGTCAAAAATCACCTGGATCGCGCCGCAGGGATCCAGGCCAGCGCCTACCTTGCCGGACAGGCGGGCGCGGCGCATCGCGGCCGGATCGCGCAGCGTGCCGTTACGGCCGAGAAATTCCGTGCGATCGCCGCTCAGCCTACGCGCCGGGTCATCGACGTCGAAGAAGGCCACCCGCTCGGCAAACTCGGTATTGTAGGGGTTGCGTGCGCACAGCGCGCCGGTGTTGGGATTGATCTCGGTGATCACGTGCATGGCAGATTTTGGCGGCAGATCCCCAAGAACCCACTCTAGATAGCCGGTCGCAGAGAGCTTGCGCGCCCGGCCCGAGGTGTTGCGTACCTTCAGCACCGAGAACTTGACCGCCGCGTCTGTGGCCACGTAGACCCAAAGTTCCGAGCGGATACCGTGGCTGACGTGCTCGAACACGCTGTAGCCAAAGCCATGCCGGATGACGTAGGCGCTCCCCGCGCGTGCCGGCAAGGGCGTAGGGGACCAGAAGCGGCCGGTCTCTTCGTCACGCAGGAAGAGCGCCTCGCCGCTGCCATCGCTCACCGGGTCGTTATGCCAGGGGGTGAGGCGGAATTCGTGGGCATTCTCGCTCCAGGTGTAAGCGACACCGCCCTCCGAGACGACGGTGCCGAAGTGCGGATTGGCCAGCACGTTCACCCAGGGCGCGGGTGTGACTTCGCCGGCCGCCAGCGCAAGGACATATTCGCGCCCGTCGGGGGTGAAGCCACCCAGCCCGTTGGCCAGAATCAAATCCCGCCGCGTGAGCGCGATGTCGATGGTTTGGTCGGATTCGGGACCGGACGGGCGGCTTGGCGTAAACCTCGGCGCGCGCGGCTCCACCGGCCCGCGACGGTTGAGCTGTTCCGCCAGGGTACCGCGGTCGTCAATGATCACGGCGCGCGCGACCGACTGGAACAGGATGCGATCCTCGGCGGAGATCTGCTCTGCCGAACGCACGAATATGCCGCCCGGTCGATCGATCACGCTCGCCTCGATGCCCGAGGCGATCAGTCCCATAATCTGGTCTTGCAGTTGCTGGCGATAACCGGCGTGATCCTCGTTCCAGATCACCAGGTCCACCGCGAGCCCTTTCAGGCGCCAGTAGGCATGGGCCTGCACCAATTGACGCACCAGATCCATATTGGCCGCATCGCCGATCTGCAACAGCACAATCGGCAGATCGCCGGAGATGGCGTAGCCCCACAGCCCGGACTGCCCACGCCGATTGCGGATCAGCACGGCGGCGTCGGCGCGCAGGGTGGCGTCGGCGTAAATGACCGCGCTGGCCAAGCGCGCATACAGCTGCGCATCGGCCTCACTGGCATTGAGCTGGCGTAGCACCACCTGGCTGTGGGTCCAGGTCAGCTCGAAGACGCGGTCTGCCAGATGACGGTCCTGGTATTTGTGGGCCAGGCCCAGCGCCATGTCGCGGGTCTCGGCAATGCCCGACACGATGTCGATGGTGCCCGTCTGTTCCGGCTCGAGGACCAGCACAGAGCGAATGGCAACGATCGGGTCCAGCACCGAGCCCGCGCTGCCCGATAGCGCGCCTGAGTCGACCATCGCCAAGGGCGCGACGGTGCTGCGCGTGCGGCCGATGAAGCGCAGGCGATCGGTCTCGTAGGACACCTCGCCGATCTCGGCACCGTGCGCCACCATCAGGTGGAACATCCAAGGCGCCTTCTCGCCCACGGAGCGGGGCCGACGCGTGCACAGGATGACGCGCCGCTCGGGCAGGATCTCGGTCTGCACGAACAGGTTGCTGAAGGCCGGATGCAGCGCGTCCGCGGCCGGCGGTGCGATCACGACTTCGGCGTAACTGGTAACCTCGATTTGCCGGCGCTGTCGCGAGCGGTTGGTGATGCGAACCCGGCGCAATTCGATATCGTCCTCGGGCGATACGACGATTTCGGTATGGGTCTCGATGTCTGCCTTGTCAGCGCCGGCACCCACGGCATCGTGGCGCCGGAACTCGGCGCGCCCCTCGGAGAAAATCGCCTCATAATTCTCCGGTCGCTTGAGCGTCGGCTGATGGGTGGCCGACCAAAACGCGCCGCTTGAGACGTCGCGGAGGTAACAAAAGCTGCCCCAGTTGTCGCAGGTGCCATCCTCGCGCCAGCGGGTGACGGCAAGGCCCT
>WOZT01000183.1 GCA_011620145.1 Gammaproteobacteria bacterium
CCCGCTGTCGGCTGCGCTGGCGCGCGTCGAAGGGCAGCGTTAGAGTCAATTCGTCGGGGGCATCCTCCCGTTGTGGTTCGGGCGCCAAGCGCACGCGGATTTCCAGCATGTCAGACTCCAGGGGGGACAAGGTTGACGGGCGTATGTGGCTTGAGCCGATGCCGCACCGCTTGATTATCCCATCGCCGCCGGAAAATTCGGAAAAAGCCGGGATACCAGGGATTGGACCGCAGGCGCGGAACCTTAATCTACCCTGAATGAAAAAGAACGCCGCGAAAAGCGCGCCACTGGGCGGCGTGTTCTGGGATGGCGGCGCCTAGGCCTTCATCAAGAAGGGCACCAATGGACGATGGACGGATACCCTGACCGCCGCTGAAGTGGCGGAATACGAAGCGCGTGCCCAACGCGAATTGGGCCCGGCGTGCGCCCATTGGCTGGCCACGGGCGAGCGCGAGAGCTAAGCACTCGACCTCCGGCCCAACGCGACTACGCTTTTCCACATTGGGAAATGGCCGGAGTTTTGAACGGATGGCGGATTCGAAGGCAATCCTGGCAAGTTGGCAGGCCAATGCAGACGCTTGGCTAACCGCTGTGCGGGAGCAGCGCATCGACAGCCGCCGCGTCACCAATGCGGCAGTACTGGACGCGATAAAAGCGGGCGCGCCGCGTCGGGTTCTGGATGTCGGTTGTGGCGAAGGCTGGCTGTGCCGGGCGCTGCATGATGACGGCATCGAGGCCGTGGGTATCGATGCGACGGCGCCCCTGATTGGCGCCGCGCGGGCGGCCGGCGCAGGGCGCTTTGAGGTGCTGGGCTATGATGATCTGGTGGCCGATCCGCTGCGGCTGGGCCAATTCGATGGCGTGGTGTTCAATTTCGCCCTGTTCGAAGCCGATCCGAGCCCGATCCTGCGAGCCGTGCGCCAGGCGGTCAGCCCAGAGGGCCGGCTCATCATCCAGACCGTGCATCCGGATCGGGTGGCGGGCGATGCGGGGTGGCGCGAGGAGCGATTTGCCGGCTTCGGCGCCGCGTTTCCTGCCGTCATGCCGTGGTATTTTCATTCGATGGCAGGTTGGGAGCGGCTGCTCCTGGATGCGGGCTGGCGCCTGATTCATCAGATGGCGCCAGCGGATCCAGCCGGCGGCCTACCGCTGTCTTTGATCCTGATCGCCGAGCCGCGCCCCGATTAAGCGCAAGCGGCTTCAGCGATTACCCGTCTCGATCCACAAGTCCTTGGTGTAGTGCTGGTTCATGATGTTGGGCTGATAGCCCTTGACCCAGGGCTTGATCAGGGTCTTGCTGACGTAGAAGAACAGCGGAATCACCGGATCATCGGCCAGCATCATGGCCTCGGCCTGGCGCATCAGGGCATTGCGCTCCGGGCCACCGGGCAGGACGCTGATGCGTGCGAGCAGGGCGTCATAGGCGGGATTGTTGTAGCCGGAATCATTGATGCCGTGCTGGGAATGCAGCAGTTCCAGGAAGGTATAGGGATCGGCATAGTCGCCGATCCAGCCGCTGCGAAACACCTGCGTGACTTTTTTCTGCTTGCGGTTTTGCAGGAAGACCTTCCATTCCTCATTGAACAGCGTGGTTTGCACGCCCAGCACCTGTTTCCACATCTGGGCCACGGCGACGGCGATCTTGCGATTGTCTTCCTGGGTGTTGTAACGGATCTCGATCTGCAAGGGCCGCTCGGCCGAATACCCTGCCTCGGCATAGAGTCGCTTGGCTTCCGCGAAGCGCGCTTCCCGGGTCCAGCCGGCATAGTCCGGGGGCGCCGGCTGATAACCCGGCAGCCCCGGTGGCACCCAGCCATAGGCCGGAATTTCGCCGCCGCCGGTGATTTTCTCGGTGAGGATTTCCCGGTCGACGGCCAAATTCAGTGCCCGGCGCAGGGCAGGGGCGTTCTGGAACGGCGGCCGGGTGATGTTCAGCCCGAAGTAGAACACGCCCAGGTAGGGGTGGATGCGCAGTTCATCGCCCAGATGTTCCTTGGCCCAGCGGAAGTTGGCGGTCGGCACGCCGCCCCAGTCCACCTCCCCGGCGCGGTAGCGCTTGAATTCGCTGGAAGCGTCCTCGATGGCCGAGTAGCGCACCTTGTCGATGCGGGTATGGGCATTGTCCCAGTAATAGGGGTTGCGGCTCAGGGTGATGTGGGATTGCACCACCGCCTCGGTCAGTTGGTAGGCGCCATTGGTCACCAGATTGCCCGGCCGCGTGAAGCGGTCACCATGGGCCGCCAGCGAGGGCCGGTGGATGGGATAGGTGGTGGAATGGGTGAGCAGGCTCAGAAAATAGGGCGTGGGGGCCTTGAGGCGGATTTCCAGGGTGTGGTCGTCCAGCGCGCGCACGCCCAGGGTGTCCGGTTTGGCCTGCCCCGCCAGGATGGCCTCGGCCTGAGCGATGGGGGCGAGGATCATGCCGTAGTTGGAGCCGGTGGCTGGGTCCACGGTGCGGCGCATGCCGGCGACAAAATCCGCCGCCACCACCGGATCGCCGTTGGACCAGCGAGCGGTCGGGCGCAGGTGGAAGACATAGCGCAGGCCGTCTTCGCTCATCGTCCAGGACTCGGCCGCCCCCGGTTTGGGCCCGCCATCCGGTCCGGTGAGCGCCAGCCCCTCGTAGAGATCGCGCAGGATGTTGGCCGAGGAAACATCCTCGGCGCGGTGCGGATCGAGCGTCTGGGGTTCGGTGCCGTTGGCCTTGCGCAGCATCGTGAGGCCGTTTTCCACCAGCGGCCCCTGGTGCTCGCTGGGATTGGACGAATCCGAACAGCCGCAGAGGAGCGTGAACGCGAGGACCAGCAGTCCGAGGGCCCAGAATCGAAAGCTTCCCACCGGCCTCATGCCGCGCTGCGCTTCAGGTGGATGAGCAGCAGGGAGATTGCCGCTGGCGTGATGCCGGGCAGGCGCGCGGCCTGACCCAATGTGGTGGGCCGGCTGGCGTCGAGCTTCTGGCGCACCTCGTGGGACAGGCCGGTGACGCGGGCATAGTCGAAGGCCGGGGGCAGCCGGGTTTCCTCGTTGAGGCGCTGACGCTTGATGTCGCGCTGCTGGCGTTCGATGTAGCCGGCGTATTTGGTTTGTACCTCCACCTGCTCGGCCACGGCGGGATCGGCCACCGGATCGCCAATGACTGCGGTGAGCGCGGCATAGTCGACCTCGGGTCGGCGCAGCAGGTCGAGCGCCCACTGTTCGCGCTCCAGCGGCGCGCCCAGCATGGCCTCGATCGCGGCGGCATTCGGACCCTGCGGCCGCAGCATAAACTGACCCAGTCGCGCCAGTTCAGCGTTGATCGCGTCCTGTTTGCGGCAAAACGCATCCCAACGCGGTGCCTCCACCAGCCCCAGTTCGCGGCCGGTGGGCGTCAGACGCAGATCGGCGTTGTCCTCGCGCAGCAGCAACCGGTACTCGGCCCGGCTGGTGAACATGCGATAGGGTTCGGCCGTGCCGCGGGTGATGAGGTCGTCGATGAGCACGCCGATGTAGGCCTCATCGCGGCGCGGCGTCCAGGGAGCAAGGTCCCGGGCCTGCCGGCCGGCATTGAGTCCGGCAATCAGCCCCTGGGCGGCGGCTTCCTCATAGCCCGTGGTGCCGTTGATCTGCCCGGCCAGGAACAGCCCCGGCAGATGGCGCGATTCCAGCGAGGGCAACAGGTCGCGCGGGTCGAAGAAATCGTATTCGATGGCATAGCCCGGCCGCAGGATATGGGCATTTTCGAGTCCTGCGATGGAGCGCACCAGGGCGTACTGCACATCGAAGGGCAGGCTGGTGGAAATGCCGTTGGGGTAGACCTCACTGGTGTGCAAGCCTTCCGGCTCCAGGAAGACCTGGTGGGCGGTCTTGTCGGCAAAGCGGGTAATCTTGTCCTCCACCGACGGGCAATAGCGCGGGCCGATGCCCTCGATCACGCCGGTGAACATCGGCGAGCGGTCGAGCCCCCCCCGGATGATGTCGTGGGTGCGCTCGTTGGTGTGGGTAATGTGGCACAGCACCTGCGGGGGATGCTGTTCCGGCCGGCCCAGGAAGGAAAATACCGGCCGCGGCGTGTCCCCCGGCTGCGGCTGCAGGCGCGCGTAGTCGATGCTGCGGCCATCCAGGCGCGGCGGCGTACCGGTCTTGAGGCGGCCGACCCGCAAGGGCAGTTCGCGCAACCGCGCCGCCAACGTCTTGGCGGGTGGGTCGCCGGCGCGGCCGCCCTCATGCTGGTTCAGGCCAACGTGGATGCGTCCGGCGAGAAAGGTGCCGGTGGTCAGCACCACCGCCCGCGCCCTGAAGCGCAGCCCCATTTGCGTGACCACGCCGCACACCCGCCCCTGTTCGACGATGAGGTCGTCCACCGCTTGCTGGAACAGGGTCAGCTTGGGCTGGCGCTCCAGCGCCCGGCGCACAAAGGCCCGGTACAGCGCGCGGTCGGCCTGGGCGCGGGTGGCCCGCACCGCCGGGCCCTTGCGGGCGTTGAGCGTGCGGAACTGGATGCCGGCATGGTCCGCCGCGTGCGCCATGAGCCCGCCCAGGGCATCGATCTCGCGGACCAGATGGCCCTTGCCGATGCCCCCGATGGCCGGGTTGCAGCTCATCTGCCCCAGGGTTTCCAGGTTGTGAGTGAGCAGCAGCGTCCGGCTGCCCTGCCGCGCGCTCGCCAGCGCGGCCTCGGTGCCGGCGTGGCCGCCGCCGATGACGATGACGTCGAAGGATTCAGGGTAGTGCATGGGACGAACCGATGGGTCAGGTGAGCGCGCGCAAGGGGTTCAATCTTAAGGGAATCGGCGCTGCAGTGCCAATCGGTCGCTGATCTTGCGATCCGCAGGATCGGCGGTGAGAACTGCGAATGCTTTATCCATCGCTCGGTTACAATGCCAGCATTTCCGATACCTTGAGAACATCATGAGCACCCTGCCGCCTTGCCCGAAGTGCGCCTCCGAATTCACCTACAAGGACAGCGGGGGCTTCATCTGCCCAGAATGCGGGCACGAGTGGAGCGGGGAAGCCAAGGCCGCGATCGATGAGACGAAGATCATCAAGGATGCGAATGGCAATATCCTGGCAGACGGCGATACCGTGACCGTGATCAAGGATCTGAAAGTGAAAGGCTCCTCCTCGGTGGTGAAGGTCGGCACCAAGGTCAGGAACATCCGCCTGGTCGACGGTGACCATGACATCGACTGCAAGATCGACGGCATTGGGGCCATGCAGCTCAAATCGGAGTTCGTCAAAAAGGCCTGATGTCTAACGGAACCGTTGATAACCTACCTGGCCACCGCTTATCACGACTCGCGCTTCAGGTGTCCAAGGGTATCCGCCCGAAGGATGAAACGGGAAGCTGGTGCGTTTCAGGGTCGTCTTGGGCCGGCGCTTCAGCGCCCGGCGCACAAAGGTCGCGGTCAGCCTGGCCGCGGGTGGCCCGCACTGCCGCACCCTTTCGGGCGTTGAGCGTGCGGAACTGGATACCGGCATGATCCGCTGCATGCGCCATGAGCCCGCCTGTGGCGTCGGTCTCGCGGACCAGATGATCCTTGCCGCTGCCGCTGCCGCTGCCGCCGACGGCCGGGTTGCAGCTTATCTGCCCCAG
>WOZT01000157.1 GCA_011620145.1 Gammaproteobacteria bacterium
TAACGATGGGGCAAAAGCGCCTGAATCTCGGGGATATCCATGCGGGTCAAGCGTCAGGTCCTTCTTCCGCTGCTTCAGGGTCCATCGGGGCCGTCTGACTGCGTTCCAGGTGACGCACCCGCCCGGCCAGCGCATCCAGATGGCGAAAACGCGCCACATTGCGCTGCCAGCGCCGATTGTCATCCACAGGCAAGCCGGAGGAGTATACCCCGGCGGCGTGGAGCGAATGCGTCACCATGGTCATGCCTGTGATGACTACGTCATCGGCGATCTGCAGGTGGCCATTCATGCCGACCCCACCGCCGATCATGCAGCGCCGCCCGATCACCGTACTGCCGGAGATGCCACTACAGGCGGCGATGACGGTATGGGCGCCGATGTGGACGTTGTGGCCAATCTGGATCTGGTTGTCCAGTTTGACCCCGTCCTCCAGCACGGTGTCATCCAGAGCCCCGCGGTCCACGGTGGTGTTGGCGCCAATTTCCACGTCATCCCCAATCCGCACTGCGCCGAGTTGAGGCACCTTCACCCAGCGCTCGCCATCGCGGGCAAAACCGAAGCCATCGGCACCGATCACCACACCGGGATGGAGCACACATCGACTCCCGAGGCTCACGCCGGGGCCGATATACACCTTCGCCACCAATTGGCTGTGGGGGCCAATCCGGGCGCTTTCAGCCACGACACAGTGCGGCCCCAGGACCACCGCTTCCGCGACTTCAGCGCCGGCTTCCACAATGCAATGAGGGCCAATCTGGGCGCTGGGATGAACCCGGGCCGTTTGGTCCACCACTGCTGTTGGATGGATGCCCTGCTCTGTCCGCCGAGGGGGGGCAAACAGCTCGGCCAGTCGGGCAAACGCCAGGTGGGGATTGGCAGCAATCAAAGCGGGGACCAGGCAGGATGGGGAATCTGCCTCGTTGAGCACAACAGCGGCCGCCTCGGTTCGACCGAGCAGGCGGCGGTAGGCGGGATTGGCCAGAAAACTAACGCGGCCTGGCAGCCCTGGGAACAGGGTGCATACCCCGACAATACGGGTCTCGCCATCGCCCACGAAACCACAACCCAGATGCAGAGCCAATTCCGCCAGTGTGTACCCCGCCAACTTGCTTCTCCTGTGGCGGATCAGGGCGCTTTGCCCTGCAGCTCTCGGATCACTTGGGCCGTGATATCCATCCGCTTGGAGTTATACAACACCCCCTCGGACAGGATCAGGTCATAGCCTTCGCGTTCCGCCAGATCACGAATGACGCGCGTGACGCTGCGATCGATCTCGCGCAAGCCTTCCATGCGTCGGGCTTGCAACTCCTCCTCAAACTGCCGGCGCTTACGGATCAGTTCCCGCTGTGCCGCGAGGAGTTCGCGCTCCGTTTGTTCCCGCCGCTCCGGGGTCAGCGTCGGGGCCTCGCGGTCGAAGCCTTCCTGCTTCTGGGCGAAAGCCGACTCCTCCCGCGCCAGGGTGCGCTTGCGCTGATCCAGATCCGTTTCCAGACTCTCACGCAATGCGCGAGCCTGGGGCGCTTCACGCAGCAGCTGCTGCAGATCAATCACGCCCACCTTCATTTCAGCATGAGCGAGTCCGGTCAGCCCGAACAGCCCCATCAAAATGGCGACTCGCACCGTCATGCCCTGCATGTCCGCTCCTTAGAAAGTCGCACCGAAGGTAAAGCTGAACACTTCCTTGTCATCCCCCGGTTTGTCGTTCAAGGGGTAGGCGATGGCAAATTTGAGCAAGCCCAGGATCGGCGTCAGCCATTGGAAACCAACACCGGTCGATGTGCGGAGCTCGTTGAAAGCAAAATCTTTTGGCATATCAAATACATTGCCGGCATCAAAGAAGACACCCAGGCGGGTATTGCGGTTTTCCCCCAGCAGCGTGGGGAACAGTAATTCGAATTGACCCACACTGCGGAAATTTCCCCCCAACGGGTTATCGTATTCATCATGAGGGCCCAGCGAACTGCCCCGATAGCCCCGCACCGAATCGATACCACCGGCAAAGAATTTTTCATAGGGTGGAATATCGGTGGTGTTCCCGTAGCTATCGCCATAGCCCAAGCCCAGTCGCATGGAACCAAGCAGGTTCCGAGTGAAGGGGAAGTACTGCTCATAATCATAGGTGAGCTTGTAGTAATCCAAGTCAAAAACCGGCACCGCGACCTCCCCAAACAGCCGCGAAACATAGCCTTTGTCAGCGAAGACGGTACGGTTGCGGGTGTCCCGCACCCAGCCCGGATCGAAGGTCAGCGTATTGAACGAATTGCCATTCTGATCGACGAAATCAATGATCTGCTGGGGTGTTCTTCCTTCCAGCGTCGTCAGGTCAGTTGACCGGTAACTACCCCCCAGGCGGATGCTGTCATATTCAGTGATCGGAATGCCATAACGCAGGGATCCACCCCAGGTGTCGGTGTCAAAGCGGGAACTGACCTGGTTCAGCGAGTCTGTCGAACGCTGGAACAGGGAAATCGTTCGGCTGACACCATCCAGGGTATAGAACGGCTGAGTCAAGGAGGCGCTGTAATTTTTGCTGAATTCGGTCGTCACAAAATCCAGGCTCACCCGGTTGCCGGTACCGAACCAGTTGCTGTGGGACACGTTGGCGTTGAGCAGGACACCCTGCGAGCTGGAATAGCCCACACCCACCTGGAATGCCCCAGCGCTGCGCTCGGTCACATCGAAATTGACATCCACCAGATCGCTCTCGCCGGCCACCGGCTGAGCCTGCACGTCCGCCTGCTCGATAAAGGGCAAACGCGCCAACCGGACGCGTGAACGGGCAACCTCGCTGGCCGAAAAGGACGCGCCCTCGTACTGGCGCATTTCCCGCCGCAGGGCCTGATCCTGAGTCGTGGCGTTACCGCGGAAATTCACATCACGTACGTAATAGCGGCTGCCGGGCTTGACCACCAGATTGACCTTGACCTGCCGGTTGGCCTCGTCGATGTCGGTCATCGGTTCCACCTGAGCGAAGGCATAACCTTCATCGCCCAGGCGCTCGGCAATCTTCTTGGCGGATTCAGTGGCCTGCTGGCGCGAGAATGTCGTCCCCGGGCGAATGGTCAGCAGCGGTCGCAATTGTGATTCGGGCAGCACCAGTTCCCCCAGCAAGGCAACGTCGCTGATCTGGAACTTGGGGCCCTCGTAGACGTTGATGGTCAGGTAGATATTTTCCTTGTCCGGAGACAGGGAGACCTGGGTCGACTCGACGCGGAAATTGAGGTAACCGCGGTCCTGGTAAAATGAGGTCAGGGTTTCCAGGTCGCCGGAAAACGTCTGCTGGGAATAGCGGTCCCGACTCCCAAACCAGCGCCACCAGCTGGCGCTGCGCGCGCGCAGCGGCCTCAGCAGATCCTCGTCGCTGAACGCCTCGTTGCCGACGATATTGATGCGGCGGATGGTCGCCACCTTGCCTTCGTCGATGGTAATGGCCACGGCAACCCGGTTATCGGCTTCCTCGTTGACCTGGGTGTCGATCTTCACCCCATAGCGACCATTGGCGAAATACTGCCGGCGCAATTCCTGCTCGACCTGTTCCAGGACAGAACGATCGAATGCCCGACCCTCGGCCAATCCCACATCCCGCAAGCCCTTCAACAGCTTGTCGGCGGGAATTTCCTTATTGCCAGTCACCGTGAAGCGGGCAATGCTGGGGCGTTCAACCACCCGAACCACCAAGGTGCCGCCTTGCTGGGTAAAGTCCACATCGCTGAAATAGCCGGTCTTGAACAAATCCCGGGTCATCTGCTGGACGCGATCCTCGTCGACCCGATCGCCGACATTCAGATTCATCGCGCGGTAAACCCGGGCAATGTCGTGGCGTTTGAGTCCTTCCACCTGGATGTCCTGGACCACGAAGGCATCGAATGCCTGCGCCGACAAAGACAGACACAACAACAGGATGGCCCACGTCAGGCGCGGCAACAGTTTCTTGTTCATAAAAACCTTGATGATTGCTGATCCGGGACATGGGCCAAGCGGCGGCTCATGATGCCAAAAGTCGCATGAAATCGTTATAAAAAGCGAGCCCCATCATGAGCACGAGCGCGATGATCCCGACCTGTTGTCCCCAGTGCTGGATGCGCTCCGACAACGGCCGGCCCCGCACCCATTCAGCCAGGTAAAAAAACAGATGGCCACCGTCGAGCACTGGGATCGGCAGCAGGTTGAGCACCCCCAAGCTGATGCTGATGACCGCAAGGAACCCCAGATAGGACACCAGACCGATCCGGGCGGAGTAGCCCGCGTACTGGGCGATGTTGATGGGGCCGCTCAGGTGGTCCAGCCCCAACTGCCCGGTCGCCATGCGTCCGAGCATCCGCACCGTCATCAAACTCATCTGGTAAGTGCGCTGCACAGCCACCGGCAAGGCCGCCAATGGCCCATAACGGTACTCGGCGCGCAGGCTGTCTTGCAACTGTTCGGGGATCTTGGGACTCGCCCCCACATAGCCAATATGGGCACCATCCTGTTCGCGCGAGCCGATATGTACCTGCAAGCGCTGGACTTCCGCGCCACGGGACACCTCGATGGCCACCAACTGGTCTGGATGGTTGCGGATCCGCTGAACCCAATCCCGCCAATCCGCGACCGGGGCCTCATCCATCCGTACAACGCGGTCGCCGGATCGCAGGCCCGCCCGAAATGCCGGGCCATCGGCCTGCAGTTCGCCCAACAGCGCCGGCAAGGGCGGCTGATAGGGCGCAAGTCCCAGGGTCTCACGCAACTTGGCGGGATCATCCAGAACCTGTGAAAGGTCCGCGTCCAGGATCAAGGACTGCTGAGCCCCGTCGGCCCGACGCACCTGCAATTCAACGGGTTCGTTATCCAAGGCCGCCTGCACCAGGCGCAGCCCCAACTGTTCCCAGGTCGGTGTCGAGGCTGCATTGACGCTCAGGATTTCATCTCCCGCCTGCAAGCCTATGCGAGCGGCGGGGGTGTTCGGCGCCGGAGCATCCACCAACGTACGCAGACCCGGCACACCCAGGCACAGCACCAGCCAATACAGCGCAATCGCGAGCAACAGGTTGGCGATCGGACCAGCGGACACAATGGCCGCGCGCACGCCGACAGACTGGCGATTGAATGCCCGCCCCAGTTCGGCCGTCTCGACCGGCCCTTCACGCTCGTCAAGCATCTTGACGTAGCCCCCGAGGGGGATCAGCGCCAGCCGATATTCGGTGCCATCGGCTCCCGTGTGTTGCCATAGGGAGCGGCCAAAACCGACGCTGAAGCGCAGCACCTTGACGCCAAGCCGACGAGCCACCCAGAAATGACCCCATTCATGGATCGCAATCAGGATGGCCAAGGCCCCCAGAAACGCCACCAAGGACGACATCACCTGACTCATACTCCACCCCCGGCCCACACCGCGCAGGCCGCGCGGGTACGATGGTCCAATTCTATCACCGCCTCCCAGCATCCCGCCGGTTCGCTGCCCAATTGATCCAGCGCACGGCCGATCATCGCGGCAATGCCGGGAAACGGCAAGCGGCTGGCCAGAAACGCGGCAACCGCCGCCTCGTTGGCCGCGTTCAACACCACGGGCGCCCCGCCAC
>WOZT01000074.1 GCA_011620145.1 Gammaproteobacteria bacterium
AATCCACCCAGGGCATAGATGCCCCACGCCAGGACCACGAAGCCCCAGTGGATGGGCGCCGCAAACAGTTCTTCGGCGTAGAAGAAGGTGTGTCCCCACTCATTGAATCCCAGGTTGGGCATGATCAGAATGGGCCCGGCCACCACCAGCGACAACGGGACGGAAATGCGCTTGGTGAACTCGGGGATGCGAGTATGCACCCACATCCAGCCGAAGGTCAGTCCCACCAGGGCGGCGGGGATAGCGAAGTAGAACAAGGCAATGTGAGTCGGGGTGAAGTCTGTATCGCGAACCGTGGTCTGGTGCCAGGCCGCATCCGCCTCGACAAACAGGCCAAAAATAACGGCCGCCAGAATGCTCGCCACCGCCAGCAGGGTGAGCACGTAGTAGTAGCGCTTGAGCTCTTCCTGTGGCGTGATAGACATCACGTTGCGGTCACGTGTGAACCACAGCACGGCCAGCGCCACGGCGCCGACCAGGGGGATGACGGTCATCTGGACGTAGAACAGGCTCATCCAGTAGGTCTGGAATTCCGGTTCGAAGTAATCCATGCCGACCGTGAAGGAATAATTCTGTTGGTACCAGCGATAAACGCCGAACAACAGGCCCGCCAGAATCCCGACGGCCGCAGCGAACATCCACGGTCCCCGGATGGATGGGGCCGCTTCGGTGGGGGCAGTGACAGCCCGGCTGGGTTGGATAACCGCACTCATGTCTATCTCCTCATGCAAAGTGTTTTTTGGAAAAAACCATGATCTGTGTCATGTATCGACGAACGCTACGGTATCCTGAACGTCCGGTCAAGCGCTTTTTGAACGAACGGTCAGGCTTGAGATGGCGCTGCCAATCGCCTCGGCCGCAACGGCGCGTTTCCTGTGCATCAAAGACGTGCCATGCCCCAGCTGAATGACCCGCTCTCGCTCATGCGCGCCCTGTCCAAACTGGGAGTCTGCTCCCGCACCGAGGCCGAGGCCGCTGTGCGTGCCGGCCGGGTCGCCGTGAATGGCCGCATCGTGCGGGATCCCTTGCGGCGCCTGCGCCTTGACCAGGATCGGTTGACCCTGGATGGCGAGCCCGTGCAGGCGGCCACGCCGCGCTATCTCATGCTCAACAAGCCCCGCGGTCTGGTGACCACCCGTTGGGACGAACGCGGTCGCGCCACCGTATTTTCTGCGCTGGGGGAGGCGGCCGGCTGGCCGGGACTGGCGCCGGTGGGGCGGCTGGATCAGGCCAGCGAGGGGCTGTTGCTGTTCAGCAATGATCACGCCTGGGCGGCCCGCGTGACGGCGCCGGGGAGCGGCCTGGAGAAGCGTTATCACGTGCAGGTGGATCGTTTGGCCGATGCGGCGCTGTTGACGGCGCTGCGGACGGGCGCGGATTGTCAGGGGGAATGGCTGCGGGTTGCTTCGGCTGCCATTCTGCGTCAGGGAGAGAAGAACACCTGGCTGGAACTAGGTTTGACGGAGGGGCGCAATCGCCATTTGCGGCGCCTGCTGGCGGGCTTCGATTGCGCCGTGTTGCGGCTGGTGCGCGTGAGCATCGGCCCGCTGCAACTGGGCGAGCTGGCCAAAGGCGCCTGGCGAGCGCTCAGCGCGGAGGAGGTTGCCATGCTGGGTGGCGCGGGAGCTGACGTGCGGCCGGTCAAGGGGACGCGGCGATGACCCGCACCCGGCTCGCGGCTTCCCGCGCCCGCTCGCGGGCCTGCTCGATGGTGTCCCCCCGTGCCAGCGCCACCCCCATGCGCCGCTTGGGGGTGGCGTTGGGTTTGCCGAACAGGCGCAGATCGCTTTCCGGCACCGCCAGTGCCTGTTCCAAACCTTCGAAGGCCACACCGACCGCCGCCATGCCGCCATAGATCACCGCGCTCGCCGCCGGCCGCTGCATCCGCGTATCCACCGGCAGCCCCAGGATGGCCCGGGCATGCAGCTCGAACTCGCTCTGGACCTGGCTCGCGAGGGTCACCAGCCCGGTGTCATGAGGGCGTGGACTGACCTCGCTGAACCAGACCTCGTCGCCGCGCACAAACAACTCCACGCCGAAAATCCCCCGGCCGCCGAGCCGGTCGGTGACCTGCAAGGCAATCTGACGGGCGCGCTCCAGCGCCCGCAGGCTCATGGGCTGGGGCTGCCAGCTCTCGACATAATCGCCATCCACCTGGCGATGGCCGATGGGCTCACAGAACTGGGTCTGGATCTGTCCCGTCGCATCGGGTGCGCGCACCGTGAGCAGGGTGATCTCGAAATCGAAGCGAATCCATTGCTCGACGATCACGCGACCCCGATCCACCCGGCCGCCCGTGCGGGCGGCGGCCCAGGCGGCCGGCACCTCGTCCAGCGTGCGGATGACTGATTGTCCCTTGCCGGAGGACGACATCACCGGCTTGATCACACAGGGCAGGCCGATGCCGCCGGTGATGGCGGCAGCCAGCTCGGCTTCGGAATCGGCAAAGGCATAGCGCGAGGTGGGCAGCCCCAGTTCCTCTGCTGCCAGGCGCCGGATGCCTTCCCGTTGCATGGTGAGCCAGGCAGCCTCGGCGGTGGGGATGACCTTTGTCAGTCCCTCGGCCTCCAGCGCGCGCAGGGTCTCGGTGGCAATGGCCTCGATCTCCGGCACCACCCAATGGGGGCGCTCAAGGGCAATGAGTTCGCGCAAGAGCGCACCATCGGTCATGTCCAGGACATGGGCGCGATGGGCGACGGCGTGCCCCGGGGCATTGGGGTAGCGGTCCACGGCGATCACTTCCACGCCCAGTCGCTGCAAGGCGATGATCACTTCCTTGCCCAGCTCGCCGGCGCCCAGCAGCATGACCCGGGTGGCGGACGGGGACAGGGGGGTGCCGATGCGCATGGGGATCTCCAGTAGACCTTGGGACCGGTGGATTTTAGCGCGCAGCGCGCGGCCGCGCTGATGTCATCGATCCGGTCGGGACGGGCCGGGTGGCCTGCGGTATCATGCTCCTCCCTGAAATCGGACCCGGCGGGGATCGCCCATGGCGGCTGCGGACACCCTCGATACCCTCATCCAGGCCGTCGGCGCACTGGCGGCCCAGGGCCTATCGCCTGCGACCGGCGGCAACTTCTCGCTGCGCGAGGACGCCGACCACTTTCTCATTACCGCCTCGGGTCGCGACAAGCGCGCCCTCACAACGGACGATTTCATCCGCGCCGCCGTGCACGCGCCCCTGTCCACCACGGCGCCGACGCCTTCCGCCGAGGCGGCCTTGCACCAACGGCTCTATCGGCTCGACCCCACCATCGGCTGCGTGCTGCACACCCATTCGGTGGCGGCCACTGTGCTCTCGCGTCTTGCCCCGACCGAGGCGCTGCTGTTCGAGGGCTACGAGATGCAAAAAGCCATTCGCGGCCACACCACCCATGAACAGGGGGTTGCCTTGCCGATCTTTGAGAATACCCAGGACATTCCGGCACTGGCCGATCGCCTCGCGGAGCGCTGGGAGTCGGCTGTGCTGCCTCATGGTTTTCTGGTGCGCGGGCATGGCCTGTATGCCTGGGGCGCATCGGTGGCGGAGGCGCGGCGCCATGTGGAAGGCTGGGAGTTCCTGATGCAGTGTCGGTTGACCGAACGGCTGCTGGAGGGACGTGCATGAGCATCCAGGCCATCGTCACCGACATCGAGGGGACCACCACCGACATCGGTTTTGTGCATCGCGTGCTGTTTCCCTATGCCGCCCGCCAACTGCCGGCCTATATCGCCGCCCATGGCGACGAGCCCCGGATGCAGGCGTTGCTGGCCGAGGTGGCGGCCCAGAGCGGCCGGCCGGGGACAAGCGAGGCGCAGGTGGTGGATCAGTTGCTGGAGTGGATCAAGCTCGACCTCAAGATCACGCCGCTCAAGACCTTGCAGGGCTGGATCTGGCGCGAGGGTTACGAGCGTGGCGATTTCACCGGCCATCTCTATCCTGATGCAGCGATCTGCCTGCGTCGCTGGCACGAAGCCGGCCTGCGGCTCTATGTCTACTCGTCCGGCTCCGAGGAGGCTCAGCGGTTGCTGTTCGGTCACAGCGACCACGGCGATCTCACGGGCCTGTTCAGCGGTTTTTTTGATACCCGGGTGGGCGCCAAGCGCGAAGCGGACAGCTACCGGCACATCGCCCGGGCCATCGATCTGCCACCCGAGCAGATCCTGTTCCTGTCGGACATCGAGTCCGAACTCGACGCGGCACGAACGGCGGGCCTGGAAACCTGTCTCTTGGCCCGCGCGGCGGGGTTGACGAGCAGCCACCCCGTCGCCGCCGATTTTCACCATATTCCCCAATTGCAGGAGGTCGTCCAATGAGCCGGTTGACCGTTTATGCCGAACACGATGCCACACACCCGTTGCTCGATACCGAGGACGGCGACATCATCCGCCACACCCTGGCCGAGGTCGGGGTTGTTTTTCGGCGCTGGGCGGCCACCCAGGCGCTGGACGAACGGGCCGACGTGGAGACCATCCTGGCTGCTTACCGGCCGGAAATCGATCGACTCGTCCAGGAGGCGGGTTATCAAAGCGTGGATGTGGTCAACCTGTATCCCGACCACCCCGATCGGGTGGCGCTGCGCCAGAAGTTCCTGAGCGAACATGCCCATGGCGAGGACGAGGTGCGCTTTTTCGTCGAGGGTGCCGGCTTGTTCTGCCTGCACCTGAATCAGCGCGTCTATGCCGTACTGTGTGTCAAGAATGACCTCATCAGCGTTCCCGCCGGCACGCTGCACTGGTTCGACATGGGATCGCGCCCGCGCTTCACGGCCATCCGGCTGTTCACCAACCCCGATGGCTGGATCGCGCGCTTCACCGGCGATCCCATCGCGGAGCGCTTCCCGCGGCTGGATTGAGCGGGAATCGTTGACGGGCGTTGCGGTGCGCCTTATGTGACTGGGCACCAATGCGACTCGATTGCGCGCGCCCTTGGGTGGCAATGGCGCTCGGCCGGGGGGCGTTGATCCGCCGCCCTGCGGCGACTGCCGCAGGTGTCGCCAATGCTAAACTGCCGCCATGGACAAAGAGGCTCACCCTCCTACGGTTCTGGTGTTCGCGGGACATGACCCCAGCGGCGGCGCCGGCCAGCAAGCCGACATCGAGGCCATCGCGGCGCAGGGCGCCCATGCAGCGGTGGCGATCACCTGCCTCACCGTGCAGGACACGGTCAATGTGAGCCGGGTAGAGGCGGTAGCGCCGGCGTTGGTGATCGCCCAGGCCGAAGCGGTGCTGGCCGATCAGCGCGTCGCGGCGATCAAATTGGGCTTGCTGGGCAACGGCGCCATTGTCACAGCGGTCGCGGCACTTCTGGCGCGTCATCCCTTGATCCCGGTGGTGACCGATCCGGTGCTGGTGGCCACGGGTGGCGGGCAGCTCGCCGAGGCTGATCTGATTCCCGCGCTTAAAGCGGTATTGGTACCGCGCACCACCGTGCTCACGCCCAATGTCGTCGAGGCCCGTGCGCTGACCGGGCTGGCTGACCTTGCGGCCTGCGCCGAGACATTGCGGG
>WOZT01000103.1 GCA_011620145.1 Gammaproteobacteria bacterium
GGCACACAGGAACCACAACCGGTGCCGGCCTGGAGCTTCTGGCCGATGGCTTCCAGGGTCACTGCCTCGCCCTGGGTGATGGCCTTGAGCAATCGGTTGCGCCCCACCTGGAAACAGGAACAGACAATCTCGCCCTGATCCTCCCCCGCCACCGGCGAACGTCCCGCCAGCAGGCTCATGCGCGCTGCGGCATCCAGTTCCGGTGCGTCAAACAGGCCCTCCAGCCACTGACGCGCCGGCAGGTTGCCGTCCCGACTGACGAACAAACAGCTCTCCAGTCGCCCGGCGCGGATCAACGCGGCGCGGTAACGGCCGGCCCCCGCATCCTGAAACTCCAGCCATTCATCCGCCTCCGCGTGGCCCAGGCGGGTCATGGCCCAGGCCGACCAGTCGCCCGGCATGGCGGTGTCGGCCAGTTCATAGCGTGAGCAGCGGGTGCCCGTTGAACGCACCCAGTAATCGACGCCGATCGTCTCCAGATCGCCTCGAACCAATGCAAATCCCTGCCAGGCACAGGCATAAGCGCTGATCCGGACCGGGGTGTGCTTGAATTCCGGTTCGCCGGAAATGGGATCCACCACCGGATTGACCAAGGCATCCACCCGGCCATTGCCGGCAAACACATCGTTCCAGTGCATCGGCACGAACACCGTGCCGGGACGTTGGTCGCCGGTGAGGCGCGCGCGCGCCAGCATCCGTCCCCACGGGGTTTCGAGATGCACCAAACGCCGATCGGCAATCCCCAGCACCGCGGCATCGCGCGGATGCAGCTCGGCATAGGGCTCGGTGAGATGAGTCGACAGGCGCGGAGAGCGGCCGGTACGGGTCATGGTGTGCCATTGGTCGCGGATGCGGCCGGTGTTGAGCACCAGTGGGTAGTCGGTATCCGGCGCATGAACGGGCGTGCGATAACGCACCGGCACCAGGCGGGCACGCGCATCGGGGGTGTAGAAGCGCCCATCGGCGAACATGCGGTCGGTGCCGGTCCCCGCCGTGCGTACCGGCCAGCGTATCGGATCCAGCGTTTCATACGCCGCGCTGTCCACATCAGCGAGTCCGGAGAGGTCGAAGTCCCGCGTGCCCGCATTCTCAAAGGCCGACAGCCGCGCGTGCTCGCGAAAAATATCCCCCGACCCGGCATAGTTGAAGCCGGCGCCGAACCCCATGCGGCGCGCCACCTCCTGGACCATCCACCAATCAGGCCGGGCTTCCCCCGGTGCGTCCAGAAAGGCGCGCTGGCGCGAGATGCAGCGTTCGGAATTGGTTACCGTCCCTTCGCGCTCACCCCAGGTCGCGGCTGGCAGCACCACATGCCCCAAGGCGGTGGTATCGGTCTCGCACATGTCCGAGACCACCACCAACGGACAGCGCCGCAAGGCGTCCTTGACCCGGTCGGCGTCAGGCAGGCTCACCACCGGATTGGTGGCCATGATCCACAGCGCCTTGATGCGCCCCTCACCCACCGCCTCGAACAATTCCACGGCTTTCAAGCCCGGCCGGCGCGCGATGACCGGGCTCTCCCAGAAACGCTGCACAATCGCCTGATGCTCGGGAGATTCCAGGTCCAGGTGGGCGGCAAGCTGGTTGGCCAGGCCGCCCACTTCGCGCCCGCCCATGGCATTGGGCTGGCCGGTGATGGAAAAGGGACCCATGCCGGTCCGGCCAATGCGGCCGGTGAACAGGTGGCAGTTGATGATGGCGTTGACCTTGTCGGTGCCGGCGGAGGATTGATTCACGCCTTGCGAAAACAGGGTGACCACCCGCTCGGTGCGTGCGAACAAACGGAAAAACGCGGCGACGTCCTCCTCGGGGACACCACACCCGGCAGCCACCGCCGGAATCGATGGCGCGTCGTCACGGGCAGCGGCCAGGGTGGCCGCATAGCCGCTGGCATGGCTTTCGAGAAAGGCAAAATCCGCCCTGCCCTCCCGCGCCAGATGCGCCAGCAGACCGTTGAAGAGCAAGACGTCGGTGCCGGGCCGGACGGGCAAATGCAAGCCTGCCAGATCGCAACTGGCGGTGCGGCGCGGATCGATCACCACCAGACTGAGATCGGGCCGCTCGGCCTTGGCCGCCTCGATGCGCCGATACAGCACCGGATGACACCAGGCCAGGTTGGAGCCGACCAGGATCAGTACATCCGCCTGCTCCAGATCCTCGTAGCAGCCCGGCACGGTGTCGCTGCCAAACGCGCGCTTGTGGCCAGCGACGGCGGAGGACATGCACAGGCGGGAATTGGTGTCGATGTTGGCCGAGCCGATATAGCCCTTCATCAGCTTGTTGGCGACGTAGTAATCCTCGGTCAGCAATTGTCCCGAGACATAGAACGCAACCGCATCGGGGCCATATTGCTCGATGGCAGACTGGAATCCCCCGGCCACCCGCGTCAACGCCGTCTCCCAGGAAACCGCTTGTCCATCCACCCGTGGCTGGCGCAGGCGGTGGTCATGGCCGACGGTTTCGCCGAGTGCCAGCCCTTTGGAGCACAGCCGGCCGAAGTTGGCCGGATGGGCTGGATCCCCCGAGATTGCGACCGAGCCGTCTGGCTGCACCTGAGCCAGCACACCGCAACCCACCCCGCAATACGGGCAGGTGGTGCGGACCGCAGGCTGAGCAGAGGGGTTGTCAGCCCCTGGCGCCATCAAGGGGAACCCCCACTCCCCGGCAGGCCGATGAACACCGTGCCATTGTCAACGCGCGTGGGGAAGCAGGCCGTTTCCCCTTCATCGGGCGCCAAAGCGGATCCTGTCTCCAGCGCAATGCCCCAGTTGTGCAGCGGGCAATAGACACGGCGTTCGCAGACGATGCCTTCGGAGAGCGGGCCGCCACGGTGGGGACAATGGTTGCGCAGGGCAAAGACCTCATCCTCGCGGTTGCGGAAGACGGCGATCTCGCCGGATGGATGCTTCACCACCCGGGCACCCAGGGGCGGAATGGCCATCAGTGGCCCCACCTCGATCCAGTCCAGACCAGTTGTGGAATCAGGGGCCTGTGTCTGTGTCATGAAGCCTATTCTCCTGCAACAAGCCGCGCTCAGGCCAGGGAGGCGAGCGGTTCAAAGGCATGGGTGTCTTTTTCCTGCGCAACCAGGGTGGCCCAGGGGTCGATCTGGGCATGGACCTGGGAGTCATGGAAACGCTGCGCCAGCGCCTGGCGCCCTGGTGCGTCTTCCACAATGCGCTGTTTCACGAAGTTCAAGCCCACCCGCTCGATCCAGGGGGCAGTGCGTTCCAGATAATGGGCATCCTCCCGGTACAGTTGCAGGAAGGCGGCGGTGTATTCGGCCACTTCCTCAGGGGTTTTGACATGGCAGAGCAGGTCCGTCGCGCGCACCTTGACGCCACCATTGCCGCCCACATGCAGCTCGTAGCCTGAATCCACGCAGACCACACCCAAGTCCTTGATGGTGGCTTCGGCGCAGTTGCGGGGGCAGCCCGAGACGGCGAGCTTGACCTTGTGCGGCGTCCAGGTGCCCCAGGTCATCTTTTCCAGATCGATGCCCAAGCTGGTGGAATCCTGGGTACCGAAGCGGCACCACTCCTTGCCGACACAGGTCTTGACCGTGCGCAGGGATTTGCCGTAGGCGTGACCGGAGACGAAACCGGCCTCATTGAGATCCGCCCACATGTGAGGCAGATCCTCTTTCTTGACGCCCAACAGGTCGATGCGCTGCCCGCCGGTGATCTTGACCGTGGGAACGGCGTATTTGTCCGCCACATCGGCGATGGCCCGCAGTTCCTGGGCATTGGTCACCCCGCCCCAGATGCGCGGAATGACCGAGTAGGTGCCATCCTTCTGGATGTTGGCGTGGGCGCGCTCGTTGATGAAACGGGATTGCGGATCGTCCAAGGCTTCGCCGGGCCAGGTCGCGATGAGGTAATAGTTGATCGCCGGACGGCAGCTGGAACAGCCATCGGGGTTGCGCCATTCGAGGAACTGGCGCACCTGTTCGGCCGTGATGAGGTGATGGTCGCGAATCGCGGCCCGCACCTCGTCATGCGTGCGTTCAGTGCATTTGCACATCGACTTGCGGCTGGGCGTCGCGCTGTATTCACCCCCCAGGGTGGAAGCGAGAATCTGCTCCACAAGACCCGTGCAGGATCCGCAGGAGGAGGAGGCCTTGGTGTGTGCCCTGACCTCATCCAAAGTAAACAGTTTCTTCTCGGTGATCGCCTGGACGATGGTGCCCTTGCAGACACCATTGCAGCCGCAGATCTCGGCCGTATCAGGCAGGCTGGCGGCATTGGAACTGCCACCCCGGCCCGAGTCGCCCAGATGGGCCTGGCCGAACAGCAGCATCTCGCGCATCTCGGAAACATCCGTGCGATCGCGCAGCAACTGGAAATACCAACTGCCATCGCCCGTATCGCCATACAGGACGCTGCCCTTGATGCAGTTCGCCGCGTCCAGCACCAGCCGTTTGTAGACCCCGCGCCGGGGATCCTGGAAGACGATTTCCTGCGTCCCCTCGCCGCCGGAAAAATCCCCGGCGGAGAACAGATCGATGCCGGTGACCTTGAGCTTGGTGGCCGTCACCGAGCCGGTGTAGCGGCCATAACCCAAGCCCGCCAGGTGGTTGGCGCACACCTTCGCCTGCTCGTAGAGCGGCGCCACCAGGCCGTAGGCGATGCCTCGATGTTGCGCGCATTCCCCCACCGCATAGATTGCGGGATCAAAGGTCTGCAGGGTATCGCTGACCACCACGCCGCGCTCGCAATGCAGGCCCATCTGCTTGGCCAGCGTCACATTGGGGCGGATGCCCACGGCCATCACCACGAGATCAGCGGGAATCTCGCTGTCATCCTTGAAGCGGACGCCAGTCACGCGCGATTCCCCCAGAATGGCTGCCGTCTGGGCACCCATGCGGAACTTGAGGCCCCGCTCTTCCAGGGATTTCTGCAGCAGCATGCCGGCTGGGCGATCCAGTTGCCGTTCCATCAGCGTGTCAGTCAGATGGATGACCGTGACGTCCATGCCGCGCTTGAGCAGGCCATTGGCGGCTTCCAGCCCGAGCAGGCCGCCGCCGATGACCACGGCATGGCGCTGTCCGGAGCGGGCCGCCTCCAGCATCGCGTCCACATCCTTGAAATCGCGGAAGGTCACGACCCCGGGCAGATCCTTGCCCGGCAGCGGAATGATGAAGGGATCCGAGCCGGTGGCAAGCAGCAGACGGTCGTAGGGGACCTCGGTGCCATCGGCGGACCGGACGCAGCGGCGGCGGCGGTCCACTTCGGTCACCGCCTTGCCGGTCAGCAGGGTGATGCCATTCTCAGCGTACCAGGCGGCATCGTTGAGGACGATCTCCTCCGGCGTCTTTTCGCCGCACAGGACGGGGGACAGCAGGATGCGGTTGTAGTTGACGTGGGGCTCCGCGCCGAAGATGGTGATGTCGTACAGTTCGGGAGCCAGCTTGAGCAGCTCCTCGACCGTCCGCACCCCGGCCATGCCATTGCCCACCACCACCAGTTTCCGCTTGCCCAT
>WOZT01000235.1 GCA_011620145.1 Gammaproteobacteria bacterium
ATGGGTTGCAACTGATTGTTCAGCAATACAGCCGCATTGCCATCAAAACGAATCAGCGAACCATCCGGTCGACGTACGCCCTTGCGGGTGCGCACAACCACGGCGTTATATACATCGCCCTTCTTGACCTTGCCGTGCGGAATTGCGTCCTTGATGGACACCTTGATGACATCGCCAATGCCTGCATAGCGACGCTTGGACCCGCCCAGCACCTTGATGCACATTACCCGTTTCGCGCCGCTATTGTCGGCTACCGCCAACTCGGACTGCATCTGGATCATCGTTCAATCCGCCTTGAAATTCTGAATGGCACGCCGAATCAGTCCCGGCGACGCTCCACGACTTCCACCAGCTGCCAGGATTTGCTTTTGGAAATGGGACGTGATTCAACCACGCGCACCAGATCACCTTCCTGACAGGTATTTTCTTCGTCATGAGCATGCAGCTTGCTCGTGCGAGTCACATACTTCCCGTATAGGGGATGCTTGACACGACGTTCAATTGCGACGGTAATGGTTTTATCCATCTTGTCGCTGACCACACGACCCACGAGGGTCCGATTCAGCTTTGCATCTTCAGTCATTGATCGTTTCCTGCTCACGCTTCGCGTTCATTGCCGTTTTGATCCGGGCAATGTCCCGGCGCACTCGCGAGAAATGATGAAACTGGGCAAGCTGTCCAGTGCTGCGCTGCATGCGCAGATCAAATTGTTCACGCCGTAGCTTGAGCAAGACTTCCTGCAGCTGCTGGGGGCTCATTGCCTTGAGTTCATTGGCTTTCATCACATCACCGTCCGCGACACAAAGGCGGTCTTGATCGGCAGTTTGGCCGATGCCAGCTTGAAGGCCTCACGGGCAATCTCTTCGGTCACGCCTTCCATCTCATACATGACGAAGCCGGGCTTGATCTTCGCCACCCAGTATTCGACATTGCCCTTGCCCTTGCCCATGCGAACCTCAATGGGCTTCTTGGTCACGGGCACGTCCGGAAAAATCCGAATCCAGACCTTGCCGCCGCGCTTGACATGACGGGTCATCGCGCGACGCGCGGATTCGATCTGGCGGGCCGTCAAACGGCCTCGCTCCATGGCCTTGAGACCAAACTCACCAAAGCTGACGCGCTCGCCACCCTTGGCCAGCCCCTGGTTGCGGCCTTTCTGCTGTTTGCGATATTTGGTTCGCTTTGGCTGACGCACGGTACTGAACCCCTTAAGCCTTGGTCTTTTCGCCGGCGTGTTCCGTCACCGGTCCATCGCCATGGAAAACTTCACCTTTGAAAATCCATACCTTGACGCCGATCACGCCATAGGTCGTATGTGCCTCGGCGAGGGCATAGTCGATGTCCGCACGCAGCGTGTGCAACGGAACCCGACCCTCCCGATACCACTCGGTGCGGGCAATCTCGGCGCCGTTCAAACGACCGGCAACCTGGATCTTGATGCCCTGCGATCCCAGGCGCATCGCATTACCCACCGCACGTTTCATTGCGCGGCGGAACATAATACGCTTTTCTAGCTGTTGCGCCACACTTTCCGCGACCAACTGCGCATCCAGCTCGGGCTTGCGGATCTCTTCGACATTGATGCTGGCAGGCACCCCCACCAGGCGACTGAGTTCTGCACGCAGGCGCTCGATGTCTTCACCCCGTTTCCCGATCACGATTCCGGGCCGGGCCGTGGTGACCGTGACCTGAACCGATCGTGCCGGACGGGAAATGCGGATCTGGCTGATTGATGCGTTGGCCAGGCGGCGGCGCAAAAAATCGCGGATCTGCAGATCCTGGTTGAGAAAATCGGCAAAATCACGCTTCTCGGCATACCATGTGGACGACCAGTCGCGCACGATGCCCAGGCGAATGCCGATGGGATTGACCTTCTGACCCATAGCCTGCGCTCCCGCTTACTGCTGATCGCCAACCAGCACAGTGATGTGACTGGTCCGCTTGTGAATCTTTGTCCCCCGACCGCGAGCACGGGCATGGAAACGTTTCATGGTCGGGCCTTCGTCGACCCAGACCGCGGCAACGCGCAACTCATCGACATCGGCGCCTTCGTTATGCTCCGCATTGGCAATCGCCGACTCCAGGACCTTGCGCAGCAAGTCCGCGCCACGCTTGGGGCTGAACGCCAACACCTGCAGGGCCCGGTCAACCGGCAGCCCGCGGATTTGATCGGCCACCAAACGGGCCTTCTGGGCCGAGATATGGATGTATTTCAACTTTGCTGAGACTTGCATGGTCAAATCCCTATCCTTACCGCGCCTTCCGGTCAGCAACGTGACCTTTATAGGTGCGGGTGGGCGAAAATTCGCCCAGCTTGTGGCCCACCATATTCTCTGACACCAGGATGGGAACGTGCTGACGGCCGTTATGCACAGCGATGGTCAGGCCCACCATCTCCGGAATCACCATTGAACGCCGAGACCAGGTCTTGATGGGGCGCTTGGTTCGAGACCCCTGGGTCTCCAGCACTTTCTTCACCAAGTGGTGGTCTATGAAAGGGCCCTTACGAATGGAACGCGGCATATCGAACTCTCTTACTTGGCACTGCGTCGACGAACGATCATCTTGTCGGTGCGCTTGTTGCTTCGTGTCTTGTAGCCCTTGGTGGGCACACCCCAAGGCGTCACCGGATGCCGCCCACCGGACGTACGGCCTTCGCCACCGCCGTGAGGATGGTCAACCGGATTCATGGCGACGCCACGGACGGTGGGACGAATACCACGCCAGCGCTTGGCACCGGCCTTACCGAGGGAACGCAGATTGTGCTCCGCGTTACCGACCTCTCCGACGGTCGCCCGACATTCCAGATGAATCCGCCGCATCTCACCGGAACGCAGCCGCAAGGTGGCAAAACCGCCTTCCCGAGCGACGATCTGCGCATAGGCGCCAGCGCTGCGGGCAAATTGAGCCCCCTTGCCCGGCTTGATTTCGATGGCGTGCACACTCGTTCCCAGCGGGATATTGCGCAACGGCAGCGTATTGCCCGGCTTGATCGGGGCCGACACGCCGGACTGAAGATTCGCCCCGACCTGCACCCCCTTGGGCGCGAGAATATAGCGTCGCTCGCCATCGGCATAACACACCAAGGCGATATGGGCCGTGCGGTTCGGATCATATTCCAAGCGCTCGACCACAGCCGGAATGCCATCTTTTTCACGGCGAAAATCAATCAAGCGGTAGCGCTGCTTGTGGCCACCACCTTGATGACGAACCGTGATGCGCCCCACATTATTGCGCCCGCCACGGGTTGACTGCCGCTCCACCAGCGGCTCGTAAGGGCCGCCTTTGTGCAGATCAGGGGTCTGTACCCGGACCACAAATCGCCGACCGGGCGAGGTGGGTTTGGACTTAACCAGTGCCATGATCGATCTCGCTGTTAACTGCGCGTTCGTTGCGCTATTAAGGATTCACGGCCAATTCAATACGACTGTCTTCAGACAGTCGCACATAGGCCTTGCGGGTGCCGTTGCGCTTGCCGTGGAAACGGCCATGACGCTTGATCTTCCCCTTCAGGTTGACCACGTTCACCGCCAGCACCTGCACGCCGAAGAGAGACTCAACCGCCGCCTTGATCTCACCCTTGGTGGCATCACGGCAGACCTTGAATACAGCCTGGTTGCCCTGATCAGCCAAACGGGTGGACTTCTCGGTCACCACAGGCTCAAGCAGAACCTGCAAAATGCGCTCTTGATTCATTGCAGCCACCCTTCCAGGGTCGCCAGGGCGCCCCGCTCGATCAGAACGTGTTCGGCGCCCACCAGGGCCACCGGATTTACGCGCCCAGCCTCGCAAATCTGCACACGGTAGAGATTGCGGGCCGCCAGGATCAGGCTTTCAGCAGCCGATTCCACCACCAGCAAAACACGTGCAGTGGGGGCGATGTTCCATTGGGCGAGCTGCTCAACCAGGACGCGTGTACGCGGCTCTGTCACGGCAATGCGCTCAGCCACCTGCAAACGATCCTGACGCACAAGCTCGCTCAGAATGGCGCGCAATGCACCGCGATACATCTTGCGGTTGACCTTTTGCTCATAATCTTGCGGTCGCGCCGCGAATGTGACGCCACCATGGCGCCAAAGCGGGCTGCGAATCGTACCTGCACGTGCGCGGCCACTGCCCTTTTGCTTCCAGGGCTTGGCGCCGCCGCCACTGACGTCGGAGCGGCTCTTCTGCGCCCGGGTTCCGGCACGGCCGCCCGCCAGATACGCAGTGACGATCTGATGCACGAGGGTTTCGTTGAACGGTGCGCCAAAGGCCACGTCCGAAACCACGGCTTGCGTGCCGCCATCCACTGATTTCAGTTCCATCACTTATTCCTTCCCGCGCTGAACAGCGGCCAGATGGACCAGCACATCGCCGCCCTTGCAGCCAGGGATCGCGCCCTTGACCAGCAGCAAATTGCGATCAACATCGACCTGAATCACACGCAAATTGCGCGCAGTCGTTCGCACATTACCCATGTGACCGGCCATCTTCTTGCCTGGGAACACGCGGCCCGGCGTTTGGCGCTGACCGATGGAACCTGGCGCCCGGTGGGAGCGAGAGTTGCCGTGGGTCGCATCCTGCATGGAAAAGTGATAGCGCTTGATGGGGCCCTGAAACCCTTTTCCGATGCTGGTTCCCGTGACATCGACCATTTGCCCGATCGCAAACTGATCGACTTTGATCTCACCGCCCACTTCATGGCGGGATGCGGCATCGGCGTCGTCCAGACGGAACTCCCAGAGTCCGCGTCCGGCTGCAACGCCAGCCTTGGCGAAATGCCCGGCCTGAGGTTTCTTGACCCGAATCGGACGGCGTTCACCCGTAGTGACTTGCACCGCGCAGTACCCATCCACATCCAAGGTGCGGACCTGGGTCACGCGATTCGGCTCCACCTCAATTACGCTGACAGGAATCGACACCCCTTCCGGGGTAAAGATCCGCGTCATGCCGAGCTTGCGCCCCACCACTCCGATCGCCATGTTTTCACCTTAAAACAACATTTATCTGAAAAGAACAGCGCCTGCTCAACCTGCTCCGGACCTGAACCTACCGCCAAGCCCACCAATTGAGACCAGACTCAATACAACTTCAGCTGAACATGAACGCCGGCGGCCAGATCAAGCTTCATCAGGGCATCCACCGTTTTTTCGGTTGGATCGATGATCTCCATCACCCGCTTATGGGTGCGAATCTCATACTGATCGCGCGCGTCCTTGTTGACGTGGGGAGACACCAGAACTGTAAAGCGTTCCTTATCTGTGGGCAGAGGGATCGGTCCCTTCACCTGGGCGCCTGTACGCTTGGCGGTATCCACGATCTCGCGCGCCGACTTGTCGACCAAGCGGTGGTCAAAACCCTTCAAACGGATGCGAATGCGCTGCTGGTTGGCCATGACTTACTTCAGCACCTTGGAGACGACGCCGGCGCCGACGGTACGGCCGCCT
>WOZT01000144.1 GCA_011620145.1 Gammaproteobacteria bacterium
ATCCCGTCGCCAACCTCACCACCCAGATGGATGACATCCGTCGAGCGGCAGCGGGCGGCGCGCGCCTGGTGCTGCTGCAGGAACTGCACAACACGCCCTATTTCTGCCAGGTCGAGGACCCCGCCCTGTGCGATCTCGCGGAATCCATCCCCGGCCCCAGCACCGAACAATTGGGCACATTGGCGCGGGAACTGGGCGTGGTGATCGTGGCCTCGCTGTTCGAGCGGCGGGCGCCGGGGCTTTACCACAACACCGCAGTGGTGTTGGACGCCGATGGCCGCCTTGCCGGCCGCTACCGCAAGATGCACATCCCGGACGATCCGGGGTTCTATGAAAAGTTTTATTTCACGCCGGGCGATTTGGGATTCACCCCCATTGATACGGCCGTGGGTCGGCTCGGGGTGCTGGTGTGCTGGGATCAGTGGTACCCGGAAGCGGCGCGGCTCATGGCCCTGGCCGGCGCGGAACTGCTGCTCTACCCCACCGCCATCGGCTGGAATCCGGACGATCCGGCCGATGAGCAATCCCGCCAGCGCGATGCATGGATCACCATCCAGCGCGCCCATGCCGTGGCCAACGGAGTGCCCGTGCTGGCCTGCAACCGGGTGGGCTATGAAGCCGATCCCTCGGCGCACAGCGCGGGCATTGGCTTCTGGGGCAGCAGCTTCATCGCCGGCCCCCAGGGCGAAATCCTGGCCCAGGCCGGAACCGCGGCGCCCGAGATCCTGAGCGCGACGCTGGATCTGGACCATAGTGAACAGGTGCGGCGCATCTGGCCGTTCCTGCGCGACCGGCGCATCGAGGCCTACGGCGATCTGACGCGCCGCTTTCGCGATTGAGGCGACTGGCGGCCTGAAATAGCCCTGGCGCATGGCGGCCCGCTGCTGATCCGGCCTGCCGCCCGCGCAGCGGGAAGCGCGTCGCTGCCGTATAATTGGCCGCTTCCCTCCCCGATCCGGTCGCCTCGCTCATGATTCTGATCCTGCAACCCGAAGTCGTTCCCGAAAGCCCCGCGTTCGCGGATCTTGCCGAGCGCCTGGACGCCCTGCCCGGCATCCAGTGGCGGGTGCACCAGGAAAAAGGCGCCCAGCAGGTCCTCACCGAAATCTACCTGATCGGCCAGACCGCCGCCCTGGAGGAAGCCGAAATGGCCGTGCTGCCGGGCGTGGATCGGGTGGTGCGGGTGTCCGAGTCCTACCGCATCCTGGGGCGCCATCGGGACGACGGCCGGCCCAGTGAATTCATCTACAACGGCGTGCAATTCGGGCAGGACACGCTGCATGTGCTGGCTGGCCTGTGCGCGGTGGACACCCCCGAGCATGTGGAACGCATGATGCGCGCCCTGCGCGATAACGGTCAGGTCTGCACCCGCATGGGCGCGTACAAACCGCGCACCAACCCCTATGCCTTCCAGGGCCATGGGGCGGCGTGCCTGCCCTGGGTGTTCGAACTGGCGGGAAAATATGGCATCCGGGTGATCGCCATGGAAATCACCCGCGAGGCCCACATCGAGGAAATCCAGGATGCCCTGGCGCGCACCGGCCACCCCACCGGCGTGATGCTCCAGATCGGCACGCGCAACACGCAGAATTTCGAGCTGCTCAAAGCCGCCGGTCGGCAGCGGGACATGCCGGTGCTGCTCAAGCGCGGCTTCGGCATCACCCTGGACGAATCGCTGAACGCGGCCGAATACCTGGCCAGCGAAGGCAACCGCAACGTCATTTTCTGTCTCCGCGGCCTCAAGTCCCACATGGGCGATCCCCACCGCAACCTGCTGGATTTCGGCCATGTGCCGGTGGTCAAGCGACTCACGCGCATGCCCGTGGGCATCGACCCCTCCCATTCCGTGGGCACCCGCCATGCCGGTCCCGATGGGATCCTGGATGTCTTTCACGCCACCGCCCAGGGGATCATCGCCGGCGCCAATCTGGTGCTGGTGGACTTCCATCCTGACCCGGCCAAGGCGCTGGTGGATGGGGCCCAGGCCCTGACCCTGCAGGAACTGCCCATCTTCCTGGAAGATGTCCGGATCGCCCGCGAGGCCTATGCGCAACGCCGCGCCCTGCAGCGTCGCGTCACGGCCTGAGGCGCACTCCCCGCATGGCGTCGAAGCAATCGCTCCCAACAGTTACGGAACGCCGCATCGGCGCCCTCCCCGGTAGCGCCGGCGCGTTATGGATCACGGATCTGGCCCGCAGCCGGCCGGGTCCGTTGCTGATCATCGCGGCCGATGCCCGCGCCGCCGAGCGCCTGGAGGCCGAGCTGGCTTTCTATGCCGGCCCAGACGGCGCGGCCGTGCTGCATTTTCCGGACTGGGAAACCCTGCCCTACGATGTGTTTTCGCCCCATCAGGACATCCTGTCGCGGCGCATCGAAACCCTCTACCGCCTGCCCGACCTGAAGGCCGGTCTGGTGGTGGTGCCGGCCAACACCTTGCTTCAGCGCTTGCCGCCCCCAGCCTTCGTGACCGGCCACAGCCTGATCCTGCGTGCCGGTGAGCGACTGGATCCCCATGCCCTGCGGGCGCGGCTGGAAGCCGCCGGTTACCGGGCCGTGGCCCAGGTGATGGAGCATGGCGAATTCGCCCTGCGCGGCTCGCTGATGGACCTGTTCCCCATGGGCAGCACCGTGCCCTACCGCATTGATCTCCTGGACGATGAGGTCGATACCATCCGGCCTTTCGATCCCCAGACCCAGCGTTCGCAGGATGTCATCAAGGAGGTCCGCATCCTGCCGGCACGGGAATTCCCGCTCGATGAAGAGGCAATCCGCCAATTCCGCCAGCGCTATCGCGTTCGTTTCGAGGGAAACCCCCAGAAGAGCCTGATCTATCGGGAAGTCAGCGAGGGCAACACGCCCGGCGGTATCGAATATTACCTGCCGCTGTTTTTCGACCAGACCGCGACCCTGTTCGATTACCTGCCCGCGGGCAGCACCGTGGTCCTGGACGCAGGCGCCGAAGCGGCCTTGCAGGGGGCATGGGAACAGATCCAGACCCGCCATGAGCAGCGCCGCCATGATATCGAGCGGCCGTTGCTGTCGCCCGAAGCCATGTTCGTGTCGCTGGCGGAACTGGCCGCCGGCTGGCAGGGCTTCGCGCGGATCCATCTGGTCGAGGATGCGGCCGACGACAGCGCCGCCGAACAACCCCTGCATGCCCTGCCGCCCCCGGCCCTGCACCTCAATCCCCATGCCCAGCGCCCACTGGAGGGATTGGTCCGGTTCATCCAGGACTTTGACGGGCGGGTGCTGCTTGCGGCGGAATCGCCCGGCCAGCGTGAAGCGCTGCTGGACCAGTTGCGCCCGCTGGGCCTGAAACCCGAGCCCTGCGCCGACTGGTCCGCGTTCCGTGCGGGCACGATGAATCTCGCCATCACCGTGGCGCCCCTGGAACGGGGCCTGCTGCTGCCGGATCTCGCCGTCATCAGCGAAAGCCAGCTCTCCGGTGAACGCCCGCGCCAGCGTTCCCGCAAGCGGGTATCCCGCGATCCGGCCACCATCATCCGCGATCTGGCCGATCTGCGCCCAGGCGCTCCGGTGGTCCACGAGGAACACGGCGTCGGCCGCTACCAGGGACTGCAGATCATCGATACCGGCGGGATGACCGCTGAATTCCTGGTCCTGGAATACGCCGGCGGCGACAAGCTCTACGTCCCGGTTTCCACCCTGCATCTCGTCAGCCGCTACACCGGCGCCGATCCCGAGAACGCCCCGCTCCATCGCCTGGGTTCGGATCAGTGGGACAAGGCGCGCCGCAAGGCCGCCCAGCGCGCCCATGACGTGGCCGCCGAACTGCTGGAAGTCCAGGCCCGCCGCGCCGCCCAGCGCCGCACGCCGGTGGCGTTCGACGCCGTGGCCTATCACCAGTTCGCGGCAGCGTTCCCGTTTGAGGAAACCGCCGATCAGCTCCAGGCCATCGACGCGGTCATCGCCAACCTGACCGGCCCCACGCCCATGGACCGGGTGGTGTGCGGCGATGTCGGCTTCGGCAAGACGGAAGTCGCCATGCGGGCCGCCTTCGTCGCAGTACACGGCGGCCGGCAGGTGGCGATCCTGGTGCCCACCACCCTGCTGGCCGAGCAGCATTTCCGCAATTTCCGCGACCGCTTTGCCGACTGGCCGGTCCGGGTGGAAGGGCTCTCCCGCATGCGCAGCGCCAAGGAACAGAAGATGGCCATGGCCGCCATGGCCGAGGGCCAGGTCGACATCATCATCGGCACCCACAAGCTGCTCGGCAGCGATGTGCGCTTCAAGAATCTCGGCCTGGTCATCGTCGACGAGGAACACCGCTTCGGCGTGCGCCACAAGGAGCGCCTCAAGCAGTTGCGCGCCGAGGTGGATCTGCTCACCCTCACCGCCACGCCCATTCCGCGCACGCTCAACATGAGCCTGGCCGGGCTGCGCGACTTGTCCATCATCGCCACCCCGCCGGTGGAGCGCCTGGCCGTGCAAACCTTTTCCAACGAATGGAACGATGCCCTGATCCAGGAGGCCTGCCTGCGCGAAATCAAGCGCGGCGGCCAGGTGTTCTTCGTGCACAACGAGGTGCAGGACATCCAGAAAATCGCCGAGCGCTTAGGGGGGCTGTTGCCCGACGCACGCATCCTCATCGCCCACGGCCAGATGCCGGAGCGGGAGCTGGAAGAGGTGATGCTGGATTTCTACCACCGCCGCGCCAATGTGCTGGTCTGCACCACCATCATCGAAAGCGGCATCGACATCCCCACCGCCAATACCATTCTGATCCACCGCGCCGACCATTTCGGCCTCGCCCAGTTGCACCAGTTGCGCGGGCGCGTGGGCCGCTCCCACCATCGCGCCTACTGCTACCTGATCGTACCACCGCGCAAGGCCATGACGGCCGACGCCGTCAAGCGCCTGGACGCCTTCGAAACCCTCGGCGCGCTGGGCAGCGGCTTCAGCCTGGCCACCCAGGACCTGGAAATCCGCGGGGCCGGGGAATTGCTGGGCGAAGGCCAGAGCGGTCACATTCAGGAAGTGGGCTTCGGGCTTTACAGCGAACTGTTGGAGCGGGCCGTGGCGGCCTTGAAGCGTGGCGAGATTCCCGCTCTCGACGGCAGCGCCGAGCCGGGGCCCGTGGTGGAGCTGCGCCTGCCCGCCCTGTTGCCGGAGACCTATATCCCCGATGTGGATCTGCGCCTGATTCTCTACAAACGCATTGCCGGCGCCCGCGATGACGCCGCCCTGCGCGCCCTGCAGGTCGAGCTGATCGACCGCTTTGGTCTGCTGCCCGCGCCGGCCAAGCATTTGTTCGCCGTGACCGAAATCAAGCTGCGCGCCGTGGCGCTGGGCATCCGCAAACTGGAAGCCGGCGCCGAAAGCGGTCGCATCGTCTTTGGCCCCAGGACCACCGTCGATCCGGCCCGCATCCTGCCC
>WOZT01000118.1 GCA_011620145.1 Gammaproteobacteria bacterium
GCTTGCTGCAAGCCGATCTCCAGGCGCGTGAGGCGACGCTCTGGAGCCTTTCCAGTGCCGGCGAGCTGAACCAGTGCCAAAGTCATCTGCCCGCAGATCTCTCCATCGAATGCGGCCCGTCGGGCTGGTCGGATCTCGCCAGTCTCCAAGGGCTCGAAGCACTGCCACCCTTCCTCGCTCGGCTCGAACAGGCCGGCATCGACCGCTTCGAGCGCATTCTGCCGGCCGCGCCGGAGCAGGGTCGCCGCCAAGTGTTGATGCTGTCCCGCCGTTTACCCCCCGAGGCGGAACTCCTGCGCCTGTGGGCCCAGCTGGTGTTGGATGCATGGAACCAGTGCCCACAAGGCGCGCAGGCGTTCTCTTGAGTCCACCGGACCTGCTGACCCGCCAAAACCGCAAACATCCGCACAAGGCGGACCATCCCGATCACGCATGGGCGAGCATTTTCCCCACCACCTCGACCATGTCGGGCGGCAGATCAGAACGCTCGGAGAGACGTTCGAGCTGCGCGCGCATCAAGTCGCCATAGGGCGTCACCAACTCGCGCCAGCCGGCAAATACACCGCTGAGGCGGGCAGCCAACTGGGGATTCAAGGGCACCAGGGTCGCGATGCGATCACCCACCCAGGCATAGCCACTGCCATCAGGGGCATGGAAATGCAGCGGGTTGCCGCGGGCAAAAGCGCCCACCACGGCGCGGACCTTGTTGGGTTGGGTCAGCCGGAAGGCGGGATGCTTCATGAGCGCGTCCAGCCGCTCCAGAATCGCCCCCTGCCGGGCCTGGGCCTGGATGCGGAACCACTTGTCCAGCACCAGATCATCCGCTGCGTGGGCGTCGTGGAACACCTTGAGCGCCGCCTCGGCCGCATCTCCACCCTGGTCGGCCAGCAAGGCCAGCGCGGCCAGCCGCTCGGTCATCGTGGTGGCCTGTTGGAATTGCCGCACACAGCTTGCGCGGTGGCGATCCGCCATGCCGTCGGCCATCAGGAAGCCCAGGCAGCGATTGCGCAGGGCACGGGCCGCGGGGTCGTCCCGCCCCGCCAAGGCCGTATGACGCGCCAGCCACTCGGCCTCCAGCGCCTGCGCCAACTGGCTGCGCAGGCGCTGGCGCAGCGCTTCCAGTCGACAGGGATCGGTCGGGGCGAAGGCTTCCAGCAGCGTCTCATAAGCCGGCAGTGCGAGCAGCTCCGCCGCCAGTGCCGGGTCAAGATCGGGATCGGTGAGCACACGGGCAAACCCCGCAATCGCCTCGGGTGACAGTGCTGCCTCGGCGACCCCATCCAAGGCTCCCCGCACGGCATGGATCCACACCTGCTGGGCCGCCTGCCAGCGCACCATGGGATCGCTGTCATGGCGCAGCAACAGCAAGCGATCGGACAGACTCAAATCATCATCCAGTTGTACGGGCGCGGAGAACCCTCGCAACAGCGAAGGCACCGGACGCTCAGCCAGATCCTGGAAGGAAAAGCGAGCGGATGCCCCGTGCAGCAGCAACACCCGCTCCGTGGCCGTTGCCGATTCCTCTTCTGCCAAGCGCAGCGGCAGCGCCCGGCCGGCGCCATCCAGCAGGGCCAGACGCACCGGAATCGGCAACGGCGCCTTGGTGGCTTCGCCCGGCGTGGGTGGCGTGTGCTGGCTCAGCTCCAGTTCATAAACCCGGCGCGCCGGATCATGAATGCCACGGGCGGTCAGGCGGGGGGTGCCGGCCTGCCGGTACCAGGCGAGAAACGCGCTCAAATCCTGCCCACTGCCGTCGCTCAAGGCGGCGACGAAATCCTCCACCGTGACGGCCTGCCCGTCGTGGCGCTCGAAATACAGGTCGGTGCCCCGGCGAAAACCGTCCTTGCCCAGGGTGTTGGCCATCATCCGCACCACCTCGGCGCCCTTCTCATACACCGTCGCGGTATAGAAGTTGTTGATTTCAAGGTAGGCCTCCGGGCGCACCGGATGGGCCAGCGGGCCGGCGTCCTCACGGAACTGCACGGCCTTGAGCTGGGCGACGTCGTGGATGCGTTGCACCGCGCCGCCGGGTTGATCGGCGGAAAAAGACTGATCCCGAAACACCGTCAGGCCTTCCTTCAGGCTGAGCTGGAACCAGTCGCGGCAGGTGATGCGGTTGCCGGTCCAGTTGTGGAAATACTCGTGTGCCACCACCGCGGCGATGTGGTGGTAATCCTCGTCGGTGGCGGTATCGGGACGGGCCAGCACGAACTGGCTGTTGAAGATGTTGAGCCCCTTGTTCTCCATCGCGCCCATGTTGAAATCCGAGACCGCGACGATCATGTAGCAGTCCAGATCGTACTCCCGGCCGTAGTTTTCCTCGTCCCAGCGCATCGCCGCCTTGAGCGAGGCCAGCGCATGGGCGCAACGATCTTCCAGGCCATGGGCGACATAACAGGCAAGCCGCACCGCGCGCCCCGAGGCCGTGTGGAAATGATCCTCGACACAGGCCAGATCGGCGGCCACGATGGCGAACAGGTAGGACGGTTTCGGGTAGGGATCGACCCAGTGCGCCCAGTGCCGCTCGCCCTCGATCCCCGAGGCCACCAGATTGCCGTTGGACAACAGCACCGGGAAACGCTGCCGATCGGCGTTCAGGATCACCTCGAACGGCGCCAGCACATCGGGCCGGTCGAGGTAGGGCGTAATGCGGCGAAAGCCTTCCGCCTCGCATTGGGTGAAATAGCCGCCGCCGCAAGGAAAAAGCCCTTCCAGGCGGGTGTTGCGTTCAGGATCCAGGCGCACCCGGGTCCTGAGCGTGGTGACCGGCCAGGGAATCTCAAGCTGGACGCCGTCGTAGCGGTAGGCGTCCGGCGCCAATACTCGGCCATCGACCGCGACCTCCAGAAGCTCCAGATCCTCGGCATCGAGCGCCAGATAAGGCCCTGGCGTGGCGTCCGGACGCGCCGCCAGGGTCAATTCCCCGATCACCTCGACCTGTTCGGCGAATGTGACCGTCAGGCGAACGGCGCGAATCTCCACCGCTGGTGGGGTGTAGTCCGAAAGTCGCTTGGGGGTCTGCATGCCTGGATTTCCTCATCGCCATGGAAGGGTTTGCGTAAAAGCGCGGCGTCAGCGGATTGGGCCGCCGGGTTGCCGGGCCAGAGGAGACCCCTGACCCCGCGCCCTGGATCGGACGGCGCTCAGGTCGCGCGGGCGGCGGGTGGTTCAGCTGGCACCCAGATGCCAATCTCGACCGCCCGCTCGGGAGGGATTTTGTAGAAATCAATGGCCCGCATGCTGTTGCGAAACATGAAGGCGTAAAGCCGCTCTCGAAAGCGCAGGAACCACGGGATGCTGCGGTTGACCACCAAGGTTTCGCGACCGATGAAAAAAGTGGTCTCGGCCAGATCGATGACCAGCCCCGCCCGTCGCGCCTGCGCCAGAGCAGCCGGCAAATCGGGGCTCTGCATGAAACCATAGTGGATCACCAACCGATCAAAGCCGTGCCCCAAAGGCGTCCACTCGACACGCTGCCCGGGCGGCACCCGCGGGGACTCCTCGATCAGTACCGTAAGCAAAATCACCCGTTCATGCAGGGCATGGGTATGACGCAGCAGGTACTGGAGCGAGGGCGGTGCGCCCAGTCGCGGCGCGGTGAGGAAAATCGCCGTGCCCGGCAGGCGCACCGGCGCATGATGATCCAGTCGATCAAACAGGCTTTCCAACGGCTCGGATTCGGCGCGCAGGCGGGTGATGAGATTGCGGCGCCCCTGATCCCAGGTGCGCATGGTAAAGAAAAGCATCCCACCGGCGGCGAGGGTCACCCAGCCCCCCTCGTGCAGCTTGTGCAGATTGGCCAGCAGAAACGGCACTTCCACGCTGATCATGGCCCCTACCAGCAGGCCCGACACCAGACCTGACCACAACCACACCCGCCGCATGGTGAAATACAGCAGGATGGACGTAATCAGCATGGTAATGGTGATGGCCAACCCATAAGCGGCGGCCAGGTTGCCGGAAGTGCGAAATGCCAGCACCAGCGCCATACAGCTCAGCATTAGCGCGAAATTGACCGCCGGCGCATAGACCTGGCCAATTTCCGCCGATGAGGTCTGGACGATGCGCATACGCGGCATGATGCCCAGCTGAATCGACTGGCGTACCAGCGAGAACACCCCGGAAATCAGCGCCTGGGAGGCGATCACGGTCGCCACAGTCGCCAGAGCCACCAGGGGATACAACATTCCGGGCGGCGCCAGAGCATAAAACGGGTTCTCAATGGCAGCGGGTTCGATAAGTACCAAGGCGCCCTGGCCCAGATAATTCAGCACCAGCGCCGGCAACACCAGAACAAACCAAGCCTGGCGGATAGGCGTGCGGCCAAAATGGCCCAGATCGGCATACAGCGCCTCGGCGCCAGTCACCACCAGGAAGACCCCCCCCAGCACCAACAATCCCGCCTTGCCCTCCACCACCAGGAAACGCAAGCCATACCAGGGATTCAAGGCGAGCAACACGCCCGGATTGCGACTGATGGCGATGATGCCCAGCACTGCCAGGGTAATGAACCACACAGCCATCACCGGGCCGAAGACCGTGCCCACCCGCGCCGTCCCAAAGCTTTGCAGGGAGAACAACAACACCAGAATGACCAGCGTGAGGGGAACCACATAGGGCTCGAAGCCGGGCGCGGCGATCTTGATGCCTTCCACGGCGCTGAGCACCGAAATGGCTGGGGTGATCATGCCGTCACAATAGAGCAAGGCCGCCCCGAAGATCCCCAGGGCCATCAGCCACGCCGCCGTCCGTCCCTGTCCCAAGGTGCGCCAGGGATTCAGCAGCGCCAGCAAGGCCAGGATGCCGCCCTCCCCCCGGTTGTCCGCGCGCAGCACCAGCGTCTGATATTTCAACGACACGATCAGGATCAGTGACCAGAAAATCAGCGACAGCACCCCCAGCACATGCGGCACAGTCAAGGCGACTCCCAGATGGGGAGAAAAGCATTCCCGCAGGGCGTACAGCGGGCTGGTGCCGATGTCCCCATAAACCACCCCCAGCGCGGCAAGCGGCGCCAGTCCATGCGGTTTGGAGAGGATTGCGGGCAGGGCGGGTAACGACGGCAGATGGGGAGCCTTCATGGGCAAATCCAACAGAGGGGATCGGGGCGTTCAAGGCGGGTCATCGGCATGGCTCGCTATGATAGGCCCCATCCGGGCGCAAGGGGAGAGGCGCGACGCATGGATGCGCCATCCATCCGACCAGCGGAAACCTCATAATGCGCCGAGACTGCGCAGACCCATTACTGACCGGGAGACAAGTGGATGACAACAGGCCTCTGGATAACAATCGGACTGGGCGTGGCCCTCGCAGCACTGGCGCTGCACGATGTCTTTCAGCGCCGGCACGCCATTCTGCGCATCTACCCC
>WOZT01000243.1 GCA_011620145.1 Gammaproteobacteria bacterium
ACTCAGCCTGATCGGCGTACCGCTCACTGCGGGATTCATCAGCAAGTGGTACTTGTTGCGCGCCACCCTGGAACAGGGTCAGTGGCTGTTGGCGTTGATTATCGTGGCGGGATCGCTGCTGGCCCTGGGCTATGTCTGGCGCGTGGTGGAACAGCTCTACTTCCGACCGGCCCCGGCCGACCGCAACGTGGTGCAGGATGCGCCGTGGTCCATGCTGGTGCCGACCTGGACGCTGGCACTGGCCAACCTGTATTTCGGCATCGATAGCCGCCTCACCGTGGATCTGGCCGGGCAAGCCGCACGGGCCTTGCTGGAGGGCGCGCCGTGACCCCGGAACTGGCCTTGGTGCTGGCCGTCTTTGCCCCGCCTGTCGCCTCGCTGCTGATTGCGTCAACCGGGCGCTGGCCAAATCTGCGGGAGGCGGTGACGCTGCTGACGGCAGTCGGATTACTGGGCACCGTGCTCCAAGTGTTGCCAGCGGTGCAGGCCGGCGCTCGCCCCGCGCTGCATCTGCTGGAAGTGCTGCCCGGCATGACCCTGGCTTTTTCGGCCGAGCCCCTGGGCGTGCTGTTCGCTCTGGTGGCCGCCACGCTGTGGATTCCGACGGCGCTGTATGCCATCGGCTATATGCGCAACCACCACGCGCCCCATCAGACGCGATTTTTCGCCTGCTTCCCCCTGGCCCTGGCCAGCACCATGGGCATCGCCTTTGCCGACAATCTCTTCACGCTGTTCATTTTTTATGAACTGCTGACGCTGTCCACCTATCCCCTGGTGGCCCACGCCGGCACCGAAGCGGCCCGGCGCGGCGCGCGGACCTACCTGTTCCTGCTGATGGGCACCTCGATCGGATTTCTGCTTCCCGCCCTGATCTGGACCGCTCTGGTGGCAGGCACGTTGGAATTCAAATCGGGCGGCATCCTGGCGGGCCGGCTGTCCCCCGCCGCCGCGCCGCTGCTATACGCCCTGTTCCTGTTCGGCATCGGCAAGGCGGCACTGATGCCGTTTCACCGCTGGCTGCCTGGCGCCATGGTGGCGCCCACACCGGTGAGCGCGCTGCTGCATGCGGTAGCGGTGGTCAAGGCCGGTGTGTTCACGGTGCTCAAGGTCACCTACTACATTTTCGGCCTGGATTTCCTGCAGCAGACCGGCGCCAGTCTGTGGATGGCCTATGTAGCCGGCTTCACGCTCATCATGGCCTCGCTCATCGCGCTGAACCAGGACAATCTCAAGGCCCGGCTGGCCTATTCCACCGTCAGCCAACTGGCCTACATCGTGCTGGGCGCCGCTACGGCCACGGCCACGGGCTTCATGGGTGGCGGGCTGCACATCGTCATGCACGCCTTCGGCAAGATCACCCTGTTTTTCTGCGCCGGCGCCATCCTGGTCGCCAGCCACAAGAGCCGGGTCAGTGAACTCGATGGACTGGGGCGGCGCATGCCCATCACATTCGCCGCATTCGCCCTCGCGGCAGTGAGTGTGATCGGATTGCCACCGGGAGGTGGGACCTGGAGCAAGTGGCTGCTGGCCAACGCCACGGCCGAGATCCACCAGCCGCTGCTGCTCGCCGCCCTGATGCTCAGCACCCTGCTCAACATCGCTTATCTGATGCCCGTCGTGGGCCGCGCCTTCTTCCGACCCCTGCCGACCGGCGCGCCCAGCGGAATCGCGGAAGCCCCCTGGGCCTGCCTGCTGCCGCTCTGCTTCACGGCATTGGCCAGCATTGCGCTGTTCTTCTGGCCCGATCCCATTCTGGATTTGTTGCGCCCGCTGGCCAAGTTGCCTGTGATTGAGGGGCCTTGAGGTGCATCCGATGCCGCTACCATCCTGATCGTCGAGGCCATAGAAAAGGCGCCATTTCGCCTTCTTCCTGCGTCACTCCAGCAATGGATGAGTTATGAAGAGAGAATGGCCGCTTGGCGCGGGTCACATTGCGCTATCCAATCCGAATCATTTAAGGAAGCGCTGATTTATTCCGCTCTCGTCATTGCGCGTGCAGCGAAGCAATCCATGCCACACAAAGAATCAACAACCTATGGATCGCCACGGCGCTGCACACCCGCGATGACGGAATAAATCAGCATTTCCTTGATTCCAATGACCTCTCCCTTTGGCACAAAGTAGGCAGAAAATGCCCCAGACTTACTCCTTCTGCATTCGATTCAATCGGTCGTCCGCGGACACGATTCAATGCGCCGATAGCGAGATCCAACCCCTGCGCACAACCGAAGGAGCCCTGATCACGCTGCGAAGCGCTGAATCTGACAAGTCAATCCAGGAAGCCGAACAGCTCGCCCTGATTGGCGATGGAGATCCAACCGAAGAAGAAACACAGGCGGGCTGTGGAGGTCAGTCAAGTAGGAAGCGGTGCGCCTGCATACCTATGACACCGTGTCGCAGACGCGCACCGGGCTCCCAAAGTACTTTGCGTTTTACAACACACGCCTGCCCCATTCGAGCCTGGATCGGATGACCCCAGATCAGTTTTACGACAACGCGCTTCCCCTACCCAGGGCAGCTTGAACCCATAGCCCCTTCCACTTATAAAACCAGGGTGGACTGTCCAGACAAACGGGGCCAGCTCTGATCACTGGAAACTGATCTTCGGGGTAGGCAGCATCAAAACCACAGGGGCAATGAGGGTACCCACGCCGGGCACAGTCGCCACGCTGGCGGATATGGCCGTCTTACCCGCCACTAGAGCGGTGTTCGCGCCGGTCACCACGCCTTGTCTGGCGAGATTTGTCAGGCCAGGGTAACTGCTTTGCGCTGCGCGAGCTTTATCACTCACAACCGGCACATTGCGCTGAGTGAGATCGGGAACCGTTTTTTCCATACCGCCAAATTGCACCACATAAGCCTGACCCGAAACGTTAGCCAATTCAAAGGTCATCATTGGCGTCATGGCGGCCATGGCTGAGACAGGAAGCGTCAACAAAGTACCGAGGGATAACACGAAGGAACGGATTTTCATGATGAACACCTATATTTTTTCTTTTCGGATAGAAAGCGAGATGCCCGCCGAGTTGAGGTCCTGCCAGGATGGCGACCTACTCCAAAGCTACGAGAACAAACTCATTAGGCAAGATGGAGGCCAAGACAAAATTCAAATTGGGACGATATATAACAAATTGTAAAACATGCGATTTAAGTATCTTCTTGATGCCTTGAAACGACCAACGAGGAAAGAAAGCGGGAATTGAACGACGATTTCTTGTCGCTCGAATAACGGTCTATTGACGCTTGACGTGTTTTGACGCAAGTAAAATTGGCGATTTCGTTGGGCCCCTAAAATTCAATCTGGGCTATCGTGCGACTCGCAGGAGTGCCCATGTTGCAAAAATGGTCGGCACGAACCGGATTGACATGACTTGCCATAAGCTTGAAAAAATGGCACGTAAGATGCCGCCGCTTATCCTCGCCCGGCACTCTCCAGCAGCGTGCTGTGGGCATGGGGATGCACGCGCCTCGGCATGAACCGATTTTTTACAGGGAAACCCTGCAATGAGTTTTGAAACCCTGCCCTGGCATCTGCCACCCGGCTGGCCGCTGATTCTGGGCGGTCTGGCGCTGGCCCTGTTTCCGGTTCGGTGGCGGGCCTGGCTGCTGCCCCTGCCGGCCCTGCTTGCGCTGATTCATCTGGAGCGCTTCGATACCGGAGCCTTCGGTGTGATCACAATGCTCGGTCAGAAACTGGTATTGGCACGTCTGGATGCCCTCGCCTGGCCGTTTGCCTGGCTTTTTGCTTTTGCAGCGCTGGTTAACAGCATGTATCTGCGCAGCCGACCCCATCGTCGCGAAGTCGCAGCGGGACTCATCTACGCGGGCGCGGCCATCGGGGCGGTCTGTGCCGGCGATCTGTTGAGCTTGTTCCTGTATTGGGAACTCACGGCGCTGGCCTCGACCCTTTTGCTCATCCCGTACGGCGCGCGTCCGGACTATGGGGTGGCGCTGCGCTATCTGGTGGTCCAAGTACTGTCTGGGGTCCTGCTACTGGGCGGGGTGATTCTGCACCTGCAGGGCGGCGGCACGCTGAGCTTTGATGCCTTGTCCCTGGGCAACGCCGGAAACACCTGGATCCTGGCCGCGTTCGCGATCAAGGCCGCCTTTCCCCTGCTGCATGGCTGGGTCGTGGAAGCCTATCCGGCCGCCTCCCCCGCCGGCACGGTGTTCCTGAGCGCCTTTACCACCAAGCTTGCGATCTATGCGCTGGCGAGGGGGTTCACCGGCACGGCGCTACTGATCCCGGTGGGCGCGGTGATGATCCTGTTCACGCTGGTCCTGGGCCTGCGCGAGGATGATCTGCGCCGGACCTTGGTCTACGGACTCATCAACCAACTGGGTTTCATGGTGATGGCCTTGGGCATCGGCACGCCGCTGGCCCAGAGCGCAGCGGTCGCCCATGCCATCAGCCATGTCTTGTACAGTGGCCTGATGTTCATGGGACTTGGCGCCGTGCTGCTGCGCACCGGGACCACCCACGCCAGCAGGTTAGGCGGACTGGGCCGGCAAATGCCCTGGACTTTCGCTTTCTGCCTGCTGGGGACTTTGGGGATGGCAACGCCGCTGTTCGCGGGTTTTGCCAGCAAGTCACTGATCCTGGCTGCTGCCGATGAAGCCCATCGGGCGGATCTGTGGTGGCTGCTGATGCTGGGGTCGATCGGCATCTTCTTCATGGCCGGGCTCAAGGTGATCTACTTCGCCTTTCTCGGCCCGGCCTCGAACCGGCAGGTGGCGGATGCGCCCCGGGGGATGCGCCAGGCCATGTTCCTCACCACGCTGGGCCTGCTGGTGCTGGGCTGCCGCCCCCAACTGCTGTATCACGCCTTGCCCAATGCGGTGGAATACACCCTCTACACCCCCGCGCATGTGGTGGAGCAATTGCTGGTCTTGTCGTTTACCGCGATAGCCTTCGCGCTCGCCCTGCGCTGGCGGCTGCTGCCGCGAATGGTGGTCAACGTGTGGGATGTCGATCATCTACAGCGGGCGGTTCCGGGGCTCTGGTTCCGGTTGCAACAACGCCTTGCCGAACGGCGCAAGCGTGCCCAAGCCAGTCTCTGGCGCCTCACGCAAACCATGACCGACCGCCTCGCTCGGGATGAAGGTGAAGAATCGGTCCTGGTGCGCCATTGGCAAACCGGCAGCATGGCGCTGTGGGTGGCGATTTCACTGGCGGGGTATTTGCTGCTCTATTTCGTGTAGACGATTTCTGCGCCGTCCAAGGCCCGCCACAGGCAGCGGCCACCGCTGGCCTTGTCCAGATCGGCCAGCATGCGT
>WOZT01000096.1 GCA_011620145.1 Gammaproteobacteria bacterium
TCACACTCCAGCCCACCTGAGGATGGCTACCCTTGAAACGCTCGGGCTCATCGGCATCATCACCGTTGCCAGCATCCTTGTACAAGCCATCCAGCTCGGCCTGAACACCCGGGGTCACGCTGAAGAAGGCGGCAATGTCAAAGCCATCGGGATGCGAGCCACTTATCCAATTATCCTTCAGGTTAGCCTTGAGGGGGCCAGACGCCTTCTTGCCCGAAACGATGGGCTCGCTGGTCAGTGCCGACCGCACCATGGCACCATCCAGGTCGTGAAAGTCGAGCGAGATTTCAATCGCCATATCGCTCAAGGCGGAGGCTGCTGAGGGAATGGAGGCCAGAACCGGCACTTCGAACGAATTGGCCGTGGAGATAAAATCAGCCGCTGCGGACAGGAGTTGAATCCCCAGGATGGAGATGGATGCATCGGCTTCGACGATGCTGCGAACCGGCCCATTCTTAACGGCGATAACCCTGTTGGGCACCATGTTGTTGTTGATCGTGGCCCGGATGAAACCGAGCTTGGCCTTGACCCGCAGTTTCATGGTGTCGAGAATGTTACGGTCCTGCTTGAAGGTCTTGACCTTCATGTCGCTCCAGTTGAGCGGCTTGCCGGGATCCATTTGCAGGCTCCAGTTCTCGGTCTTGATCAGGCCGGTCTTCTGATCATAGTGGGCATAGACCTTGTCGCTGCGTTGGGCATTGCCCTGTACCACATAGGCGTAGCCGGTGGTGCCGCCGTCGGCCAGCTTGATCTCGGAAACCACCTTGCCTGCTGCGGCGAGCGCCTCCGGGCTGGCCTTGGGGCCCGTGTCCTTCAGCATGAAGACCAGCTCGTCCTTGTCGTCGAGCTTGCCTTCCGTGCCGTTGATCTTGAGCTTGCCGCCCGGAACGAAGGGAAAGCCACGCTCGTTCATATCGTCGAACTGGAACGGGATCGCGGCCAGCTTGTCGCCAGAGACCGCCATGACGGAGTAGTCGCTGAACGACTGTCCTTGGAGGGCGCTCAACTCGCTACCCTTGAGGTTCACCACCTCCATGGCACGCGCTGCGCTCAACTCGCCCTCGGGGGCGGCCTGCGCCAAGCCTGAACAGGCCAGTACGCCCAGTCCCGCTAATGCACCCCATGTCACATATCTGGATTTCTGCATAACGAAATATTCCTCCTCAATCCATTGAAAAAACGACTTACTTCTTATTTCCGTTGGAAAACTCGCTCCCACCTCGACCCCCAACCGGCCTTGCCATTGATGCACCACACCGGCCAAAGCGCTTGGGGTCGGTCCATTCTAACGAAATCATGTCTCAAGCGCCGCGCTGGCCTTTGTCATGCCGGGATGAAAAGACTTGTTCGGGATGCTGACCCCCAAGCCGTCGCCAGGCTCGCGCAGGTTATCATAAGAAAATGCGACTTTTGATCATCGAAGACGACTTGGATTTGGGGGAGACGCTGGCAAGCGCTTTGCGCCATGCCGGGCACCAGGTGGGCTGGGCGCGCTCGGCTGCGGACGCCCAAGTCTTGCTGCGCGATGAGATTTACGACGTGCTCCTGCTGGATCTGGGGCTGCCGGGTGAAGACGGATTGGATTATCTGCGGCGACTGCGCAATGAGGGGTATATAGAGGCGATCTTGATCCTGACGGCGCGGGATGCCGTGGAGGATCGGGTCCAGGGCCTGGATGCCGGAGCCGATGATTACCTGGTCAAACCGTTTTCAATCGAAGAATTGTCTGCCCGGCTGCGCGCACTGCAGCGTCGTCGGCAGGGCCGGCGCCAGGAACAACTGGTCCATGGGCCGCTGATCTTGGATCCAGCTTCGATGCAGGTCACCCAGGACAACCGCCCCGTCGATCTCAGTCGGCGTGAATTTGCCTTGCTGCAGGCTTTGCTGACGCACTGCGGTCGAGTCATGTCGCGCGCGCAGCTGGAGGAGGCGCTCTATGGTTGGGGGCAGGATATCGAGAGCAATACCATCGAGGTCCACATCCATCATTTGCGGCGCAAGTTGGATCCCAAGCTCATTCGGACCATCCGCGGAGTGGGTTATCTGATCGAGCGCATCCCCGCGTGAGAAGCATTCGCCTGCAGTTGCTGGTGGGGTTGCTGGTGGCGATCATGGGATTGGCGCTGCTCGAAGCCGCGTGGAGCTATCGCGACACCTACCATGAAACCGAGGAAATCTTCGACGCCCATCTGGCGCAATACGCGCGCATCATCCACAACCTCCTGGCCAATCAGATTCCTGAACCGCCGGCGCTTCCCTTGGTCTGGCCATTGCCTCTTGAGGCTGATGAGTACGGCCATCCCTATGAACGCAAGCTCAATTTCCAGGTGTGGCGTGGCGAAAGTTTGCTGGCCTATTCCGCAGCGGCGCCGCCGGATCGTTCCTACGCGCCCTTGAGCCCCGGGTATAGCACGATCCGCCTGGGATCCGATACGTGGCGCGTATTCAATCTGCCGGATCCGGATCACGGCCTGATGATCCAGGTTGCCGAGCGGGGGGATGTGCGGGGTGAGATGGCCGAATTGATTGCCCGGCGCACCCTCAGCAAAAGCCTGACCCTGATCCCGCTGATCGCCTTGCTCATCGTCTGGCTGGTGGGGCGGGGGCTCGCGCCGCTCGGCGCCTTGGACCGGGAGATTGCCGGGCGCAGCGCCCGTCGGCTGCATCCGTTGTCCCTGGGGGCCTTGCCAACGGAATTGCAGCCCATCGTGGCCACGATCAACGATCTGATGGCACGCCTTGAGCAAGCGCTGGCGCAGGAGCGGCGCTTTACCAGTGATGCGGCCCACGAACTGCGCACACCGCTTGGCCTGATGCGTCTGCAGGTCGAGGCATTAAACCGCGCGACAACGGCGGCGGAACGCGAGGAGGCCCAAACCCGATTGCTCCGTGGCGTTGATCGACTGTCGCGCACGGTGACTCAGATGTTGCAACTGGCGCGTCTGGAGCAAGCCCCTGGCGCCTTGCCGCTGAGCACGCTCGACCTGAAAGCGGCCGTGGTTGCACAGATCGCAGAGTTGGCTCCCATCGCGCTGGAAAAAAATCAGGAACTGGGGCTGGATGGGCCGGATGGCCCCTGTCCCTTGCAAGGTCAGGCTGAAGCGTTGGCGGTCATGCTGCGCAATCTGTTGGACAACGCCATCCGCTACACGCCCCAAGGCGGGCGCATCGATGTGTCGATTCAGGCCGACGGGCCGTATTGGCTGTTGGTCATCGAGGACAATGGGCCCGGCATTCCCGAGGGCTTGCGCCAGCGGGTCTGGGAACGGTTTTTCCGGCCGCCGGGGCTGGACGAGCCCGGCTCGGGCCTGGGGCTGTCCATTGTGCGTCAGGTGCTGGATCTGCATCGCGGCAAAGCATCGCTGGCCACGGGTGCCGATGGGCGGGGACTGCGGGTGGAAATCCGGCTGCCCCGGGCCTGAGCGCCGGGGCAGGGGATTGATTCAGCGCGGGGGCAAGGCCGGAGGGCCGTCTGCTGGACCAGCAGCGCTTCAGGGCACGCGGCGCGGTTTTGCTGGCGCCCGATTGCCGGAGGCGGCAGGTCGGGCCATCCGGTTCCCGTCGGTGCCTTCACGGCGATTCCCGTGCAAACCGTCCGAACGACCACCGCCGAAATGACGGCCATCGCCGGCAGGACGCGGCGCAGCGGGACGGTGCACGGTCTCGCCGGCCAAAGGCGCCGAACCCGGCTCGAAGCCAGCGATCGCCGCTGCCGGGATGTCGCGCCGCAGCAGGCGCTGGATGTCCTTGAGCAAGGGCCGTTCTTCTGCGCTGACGAGGGAGATCGCCTCGCCGCTGCTCCCCGCCCGGCCCGTGCGGCCGATGCGATGCACGTAATCCTCCGGCACATTGGGCAGCTCGTGATTGATCACGTAAGGCAATTGGTCGATGTCGATGCCGCGCGCGGCAATGTCGGTAGCCACCAACAGGCGCACCTTGCCGGTCTTGAAGTCGGACAGGGCCTTGGTGCGCGCGCTCTGGGACTTGTTGCCATGAATGGCGGCGGTGTTGATGCCGACATCGGCAAGTTGCTCGGCCAGTCGGTTGGCGCCATGTTTGGTGCGGGTGAACACCAATACCTGATGCCAGTCGCCGGTGGTAACCAGATGCGCGATCAGCGCTGTCTTGCGCGACTTGTCGACCGGATGCACGCGCTGGGTGATCTGCGCGGCCGTCGTGTTGCGCGGGGCCACTTCCACCGTGGCGGGATTGCGCAGCAGGGTTTCCGCCAGGGCGCGGATCTCCGGGTTGAAGGTGGCCGAAAACAACAGCGTCTGGCGTTGCTTGGGCAGCACGGCGATCAGGCGGCGAATGTCCCGGATGAAGCCCATGTCGAGCATGCGATCGGCCTCGTCCAGCACCAGCGTCTCGATGCCGGACAGGTCCACGGTACGCTGCTGCAAATGATCCAGCAGGCGTCCCGGCGTGGCAACGATGAGATCAACGCCGCGCCGCAGCTTCTCGATCTGGGGATAAATCCCCACGCCGCCAAAGATCACCGCCGAGCGCTGGTGCAGATGGCGGCCATAGGCCTGCACCGAATCGGCCACCTGCGCCGCCAGTTCACGGGTCGGCACCAGGATCAGCGCGCGCGGCGGGACGGCCCGTCCGGCCGCCAGTTTTTGCAGGATCGGCAGCACGAATGCCGCGGTTTTACCGGTGCCGGTCTGGGCCGCCGCGAGCAAGTCGCGACCTTCGAGCACCAGCGGGATGGCCTGCAACTGGATGGGCGTGGGGGTGGTGTAGCCTTCGTCGGATAAGGCGCGCAGCAACTCGGGGGCAAGCCCCAGGGACGTGAAACTCATGAAATGAAGCTCCTGAAGCCGCCCCATCGCAGATTGTGCGATGCCGGTTCAGGAGGCAAGGCGGAAAAAAGATTTAAAGCAGGCGCCGAATGGCGTTGCCGGGTTTGACTCTAGAAGCCCAGGAATTTGGGCTGTAGGAGGATGCGCAACCGGCGCGCAACGCCAAACCAGTGCGGATCATATCCGATCTGGATGGCATGCGCCACTGTGAGTCCCATATGGCGCCGCATGTGGGCGCCAACACCCGGGAGCCGTTTTGTCAGGAATCCGGGGTGAGCGATTTTTTTGTTCGCGGCTGAGGGTAGTTCAATGCGGGCCCAAGAGGATGTTTTTCAGGGATGCCCTTGGATGTGGACGCTTCAGTCTATTTCCAGAAACCGGATGGATTCGCCAGACTGTTCGGCGGATGTCGGGCAAGGTAAGATCGATTGACATGCCGTTCCAGCCCGGTTCAAGACCTGCCTG
>WOZT01000294.1 GCA_011620145.1 Gammaproteobacteria bacterium
CTTGTGAACGATCAACTTCCCGCCGCTGGCCGCGTGGTTTCGGGCATGCGCCCCTCCGGCGCGCTGCACCTGGGCCACTACCACGGCGTGCTGAAAAACTGGCTGCAGCTTCAGCAACAGACCGAATGCCTGTTCTTCGCCGCCGACTGGCATGCGTTGACCACGCATTATGAAAACCCGGGGCAGATCGCCCAGCTCACCTTCGAGATGGTGATCGACTGGCTGGCGGTGGGAATCGATCCGAACCAGGCCACGATTTTCGTCCAGTCCCAGGTTCCCGAACACGCCGAGCTGCACCTGCTGCTGTCCATGATCACGCCCCTGAGCTGGCTGGAACGGGTGCCAACCTACAAGGACCAGCAGGAAAAGCTCAAGGAACGCGACCTGGCCACCTACGGTTTCCTGGGCTACCCGGTGCTGCAGAGTGCGGACATCCTGATCTACCACGGCACCCGCGTGCCGGTGGGCGAGGATCAGGTGGCGCACGTGGAGCTCACCCGCGAGATCGCGCGCCGCTTCAACCATCTCTTCGGCCGGGAAGCGGACCTTGAACAACGGGTTGAGGAAGCGCTACAGCGGCTGGACCCGAAAACCGTCCGGCGCTACCGCGAACTGCGCCAGCGCTACCAGGAACAGGGCGATGGCGAGGCCTTGACCGCAGCGAGGGGACTGGTCGAGGCGCAGCGCGTGCTGGCCCCCGACGAGCGCCACCGCTTGCTGGGCTATCTGGAAGGCGGCGCGCGCCAGATCCTGGTCGAGCCCCAGGCGTTGTTGACGTCCGCCCCGCGCCTGCCGGGGATGGATGGCCAGAAAATGTCCAAGTCCTACGGCAACACCATCGCCCTGCGCGAACCTTTGGACCAGGTGGCCCAGAAACTGCGCACCATGCCCACGGACCCGGCCCGGGTGCGCCGCACCGATCCGGGCGAACCCACCCGTTGCCCGGTCTGGGGACTGCATCAGGTTTATTCCGATGAAACCATGCAGAACTGGGTGCAAACCGGTTGCCGCACTGCCGGCATCGGCTGCCTGGATTGCAAAAAACCCCTGATCGAGGCCATCACGGCCGAACTGGCGCCGATCCAGGCCCGCGCCCGGGCGTTCACCGAGGATCCGGCGCGCGTCGATACGATCCTGGCCGAAGGCGCCGAACGGGCCCGCGAGCAGGCCCGCGCCACTTTGACCGAGGTCCGCCAAGCCATGGGATTGCGCGCCGCTTGATCGAGTCCGCCGCGCCGGGAACTGCAGTCCTTCCCGCCCCGCTGGTCCACGCCCGGGTGCGCGGCGAGTTGCTGACGCGCCTGCCGCAGGATCTCTACATCCCCCCCGACGCGCTGGAGGTGGTGCTGGAGAGTTTCGAAGGCCCGCTGGACCTGTTGCTCTACCTGATCCGGCGCCAGAACCTGGATATCCTGGACATCCCGGTGGCCGAAATCACCCGGCAGTACATGGGCTACATCGATCTGTTGCAATCGCTGCGCCTGGAACTGGCTGCGGAATACCTGCTGATGGCGGCCTGGCTGGCGGAGATCAAGTCGCGGCTGCTGCTGCCCCGTCCGCCCGTACAGGCGGATGAGGAAGCGGAGGATCCGCGGGCCGAACTGGTGCGGCGGCTACAGGAATACGCCCGCATCCGCAGTGCGGCGGATCAGTTGGACGCCCTGCCGCGACTGGAACGGGATCTGTTTCCAATGGCGGTTGCCGTCCCGGAATGGGTTCCCGAACGCCCGCCGCCGCAGGTGGCCGCCCGCGATCTGGCCCTGGCCTTCGCGGCGCTGATCCAGCGCAGCGCCCTGTTCACCCACCACACCATCCGCGGCGAGGTTCTCTCCATCCGCGAACGCATGTCAGCGGTGCTGGCGCGCCTCGATGGCGCAGCCGGCCCGCTGACCCTCGACGCCCTGTGGACTCGGCAAGAAGGCCGGCTGGGGCTGGTGGTGACTTTTCTGGCAGTCCTGGAGCTGATCCGGGAACAGCGCGTCACCGCGCACCAGCCCGATCCTGCCGCCCCGTTCAGGCTGCAGCTCGCCGGAATTGATCCTGATGGATGAACGACCCGACCCCTGGGCGGAGGACCTCCGGGCAGAACGGGGGCGTATCCTGGAAGCGGCGCTCTCGGCTGCCGGCGAGCCGATCCCGGCGGCCCGACTGGCGAGCCTGTTTGCGCCCGAGCCCCTGAGCGCTGCGGAATTGTCCGCCGCCTTGACCTGGCTGATGGAAAGCTGCGCCCAGCGTGCGCTGGAGTTGGTGGAAGTGGCGGGCGGATGGCGCCTGCAGGTGCGCGCCCGCTATGCGCCCTACGTGGCCCGCCTGCAGCCCGAACGCCCGGCGCGCTACTCCCGGGCCGTGATGGAAACGCTGGCCCTGATCGCCTATCGTCAGCCCATCACCCGCGGGGAAATCGAGGCCGTGCGCGGCGTGGCGGTGAGTACGGGCATCCTGCGCACCTTGCTGGAGCGAGGCTGGATTCAGCAGATTGGCCACCTCGAACGCCCCGGCCGACCCGCATTGTATGGCACCACCCCGACCTTCCTCGCCGATCTGAATCTGCGCGCCCTGGCCGATCTGCCGCCATTGCCCGAGGCATCTGAAAACGACCCGGCCCCTATGCCCCCAATCACGGAGATTGCCGATGAAACCGTCCCGTCCGCAGCGGACCCGGCCCGCTGAACCCCGCCCGGCCACGCAAACCGCCGAGCGCATCCAGAAATGGCTGGCGGGGGCCGGACTCGGCTCGCGTCGGGAAATCGAAACCTGGATCAGCGAGGGTCGCATCCGGGTTGATGGCCTGCCCGCCACCCTGGGCCAGCGCCTGACGGGTCGGGAGCAGGTCACGCTCAACGGCCAGCCCCTGGTCTTGAAGGCCCAGGCCGCCCCGCGGGTGCTGATCTACCACAAGCCGGACGGAGAGGTCACCACCCGCCACGATCCGGAAGGCCGGCCCACGGTGTTCCAGAATCTGCCCCGCCTCAAGGGCGCGCGCTGGATCACCATCGGTCGGCTGGACGTGAACACCAGCGGCCTGTTGCTGTTCACCACCGACGGCGCCCTGGCCCACCGGCTGATGCACCCCAGCCATCAAATCCTGCGCAGCTACGCCGTGCGGGTGCTGGGCAGCGTCAGCGACGCCGTGCTGGCCCGGTTGCAGGAAGGGGTGATGCTGGAGGATGGGCCCGCCGCCTTCGAGAGTCTCACCGACGAAGGGGGGGACGGCGCCAACCACTGGTACCGGGTGAGCCTGGGCGAAGGGCGCAACCGCGAGGTACGGCGGTTGTGGGAATCCCAGGGCGTCGTGGTGAGCCGCCTGATCCGGGTCGGTTACGGCCCCATCGCCTTGCCCCCTGGCCTGCGTCGCGGCCAATCGATGGAATTGACGCCGGCCCAGTTCGCGCCGCTCTACCAGGCGGTCGGCCTGACCGGCCCGGTGGAAACCCCCCGTCCACAGCGCACCCGGCCAGGCCGGCCCGGCACCCCCAAACCGCCCCGGGAATCGGCCACTCTGCCCTCCCGCCGCAGGCCGCCCACCCGCGCCAAATGAACCGGCTCTACGCCCGGCTGCTCGCGGCCTACGGCCCCCAGGGCTGGTGGCCGGCCGAATCACCCTTCGAGGTGATGGTGGGCGCCATCCTCACCCAGAACACCACCTGGGTGCAGGTCATCCGGGCAATCGACCGCTTGCGGGACGAGGCGCTATTGGCGCCCACGGCGCTGCTTGACCTCTCGGTTGACGCATTGGCCGAACGCATCCGCCCCGCGGGTTACCCCAACGTCAAGGCCCGCCGGTTACAGGCCCTGTGCCAATGGCTGGTCCGATCCGGTGGCCTGCCCGCGCTGGCGGAATGCGCCACGGACACGCTGCGCGCCGACCTGCTCGCCGTGCACGGCGTTGGACCGGAAACCGCCGACAGCATCCTGCTCTACGCCCTCGCGCGGCCCGTGTTCGTGATCGATGCCTATACCCGGCGCATCCTGTCGCGCTGCGGCCACATCGGGGGTCGGGAACCCTACGAAACCCTGCGCCGCGAGGTCGAGTCCAACTTGCGAACCGCCGATCCGGTCGCCGACTACAACGAGCTGCACGCCCTCATCGTGCAGCACGGCAAGATTGCCTGCCGGCCGCGCCCGCGCTGCGAGGCGTGCATACTGCGCACCGATTGCGCGGCCGCCCGAGAGGACCAGCGCCATGGATGACATGCCCCAACGCCCCGCTCCACCCTTCAAAGGCCGCGGGGCGGTGCACAATCCGCCGGGCCGCTTTGAGATCCAAAGCGCCGAACGCGATCCCGAATTCGTCGAGACCGAGTCCCCCGACACCGTGCTGCTGGTGGACCACAGCCGCACGGTGCTGACCTTCAACCGCTCCCCCGACCTGCCCTTCGACCGCTCCATCAACCCGTACCGGGGCTGTGAACACGGCTGCGTTTACTGCTACGCCCGCCCCAGCCACGCCTTTCTCGGCCTGTCGCCGGGACTCGATTTCGAAACCCGCATCCTCCACAAGCCCGACGCCCCCGCCCAGCTCCAGCGCGAACTGGCGCAGCCCGGCTATCGGCCGGCGCCCATCGCCTTTGGCGTGAACACCGACGCCTACCAGCCCGTCGAACGCCGACTGCAACTCACCCGCCGCCTGCTGGAGGTATTGGCCGAGACCGAGCATCCCTTCATGCTCATCACCAAGGCCACCCTCATCGAGCGCGACCTGGATCTGCTCGCGCCCCTGGCCGCCCGCCAACTGGTGCAGGTGGGCATCACGCTCACCACGCTGGATGAAGCTCTGTCGCGGCGGCTGGAACCGCGCGCGGCTGGTCCGGCGCGGCGGCTCAAGGTCATTCGGCGACTGCGCGAGGCCGGCATCCCGGTGACCGTCTCCATCTCCCCGGTGATCCCGGCACTCACCGATGCGGAACTGGAACGCATCCTCACCGCGGCGCGGGAGGCCGGCGCTCTGAGTGCCCACTACGGCCTGCTGCGCCTGCCCCATGAACTGGTGGAGGTCTTCACCGCCTGGCTGCAGGCCCATGTGCCGGATCGCGCCGAACATGTCCTGAGCCTGTTGCGCCAGATGCACGGCGGATCGGTTTACCGCGCGGAATTCGGCGTGCGCCGGCGCGGCGCGGGCGTCTTCGCCGACCTTCTGGCCCAGCGTTTTGCCGTGGCCGCCCGCCGTCTGGGATTGGATGCCCCCCTGCCCCCCTTGGATTGCACGCGCTTCCGCCCGCCCCGACTGGACGGGCAGATGGATTTGTTCGATTCGCCGTGAGGCGC
>WOZT01000013.1 GCA_011620145.1 Gammaproteobacteria bacterium
CATTACCTCAAAAGCACCTGCCGAAAAACCACAAACCCGGGGATAAATCAGCGCTTTCCTGAATCCTGTGCGTCCCCGCAGATTGGATTGTGAATTTAACGGCGGCCAAGCCACTCTATGCGATAGAGATGGCGCTTTCGGTCTCGGTAATTCTGCACAGACCCTTCGTAACGCAGGGTTTCCAGTTTGGTGAGATCGAGATCGACAATCAATGCCATTTCAGTGTTCGGCGTGCTTTCTGCCATGATGGCATCATGCGGAAAAGCGAAATCGCTGGGTGAAAAAACGGCCGATTCAGCGTACTGGATATCCAGGTTATCGACCTGGGGCAGGTTGCCGACGCTACCGGCAATGGCGACATAGCATTCATTCTCGATGGCGCGCGCTTGTGCGCAACGTTTCACCCGCAGATAGCCGTTCTTGGTATCCGTCCAAAACGGCACGAACAGGATTTGCATCTGCTGATCCGCCAGCAGCCGTGCCAGTTCTGGAAATTCAACGTCGTAGCAGATCAAGATTCCAATCTTTCCCGCATCCGTTTCGAAAACCCGCAATTGATCGCCACTGCGCATCACCCAAGCGCGTTGCTCGTAGGGCGTGGGGTGAATTTTATACTGGGCGTCAATCGTGCCGTCACGTCGGCACAGATAAGCCACGTTATACAAGATCCCTTCTTCATACAGCGGCATGCTGCCCGCGATGATATTGATGTTGTAACTCATGGCCAATCGTGAAATTTCATCACGCAGGTGTTCCGTGTAGCTGGCCAGATGACGTATGCCGGAAAGCGGAGATTCACGTGGCCCCAAACCCATGAGGGGGGCGCTGAAAAATTCCGGAAAGAGGGCAAAGTCGGATTGATAATCGGATAGCGCATCGATGAAAAATTCCATTTGCTGGATCAATTCCTCGACCGAATTAATCCAGCGCATCTGCCATTGCAATACCCCGATGCGAACCCGATCACGACGTTGATTGAATCCTGGCTGGGGCTTGGGCTCGTAATAGATGTTGGTCCATTCCAGTAGAGTGGCGTAACCGTGAGAGGCCGAATCTTCAGGAAGGTAATTGCGCAATACCCGCCTGACCTGGAATTCATTGGAGAGCTGAAAGGATAAAATGGGATCGTACAATTCGCGCTGCTGGACTTTTTCGATGTATTCGGGTGGGGAAAGCTGTTCGGCGTGGGCACCGTAGCCGGGAATTCGTCCCCCGGCCACAATGGCGCGCAGATTGAGATGTCGGCACAGCGCCTTGCGGGCCTGGTACAGGCGCCTTCCCAGCCGCATGCCCCGAAACTTCGGGTCAACAAAGATATCGACCCCGTACAGCACGTCGCCATCCGGATCGTGAGTCGTGAGATAGGCGTTGCCCGTGATTTGGTCGTAGGTATGCTGATCCCCGAATTTGTCGTAATCCACAATGACCGCAAAGGCGGCGGCGATCACTTGGCCATTGTCTTCGATGCAGATCTGGCCTTCGGGGAAAGTGGCAATCTGTGAGTAAAACTTGTCGCGTGGCCAGGCACCGCCGAAGTCGGCATACACCAGATCCATCAGGCGCTGTATGTCTTCGTAATCCTCGCGCAACAAGTTGCGCAATTTGAGGTGGTGGTCCGGAATTGGCGGATCATGAGGGATCGACGGCTCGGCAGTTTTGCTTTCTGTTTTTGTCACATGCGCCTCACGGGCTGATTTTTAACAACGGGCTTTGAAGTCGCGGCTGTCGATATGGACGAATGATTCATGGTACGCGGTTGCAGGGTATTGCCCCAAGCCACCAACCAAGTAGGTATGGTTGGCTTCAACACAATCAACTCGATCAGCGAACCATAAGGTATCAGCCGGAGTGAAGGATGCTTCGGCGCAAATACTGATGGAATCAAGCCTGCGCCGCGTCGTGGGGTAGGCGGCATTCCGAGCCGCCACGGTCAGGGCCGCGAACAGCGCCGCCATGGTTCAACTGATCGGCAAGGGTAGTCAGAAATCATGACAAATTGCAGTATGCGGTCTGGTTCCCAGGGCGGAAATGAGGTTCAGATTGCTCATGAGGCGGATCCATTGCAGGAGAGTCGGAGTGTGGGGCGGCGCACGCATAGGAGCTTTTTGACTGAAAATTGGGGAGGCCATAGACTGATTGCGTGCTCATGGAAAGGCAAAAAGAGGAAGCCCTGGTTTAGTTGAAAAGTTTTTATAATCAAGCAACATAGATGCTCGGAGTCAGGCCATGAGTATGTTTTATTTGGTGTTCGAAGTGCGTCCGGATGAAACAGGCGGTGTGTTGGGCGGCGCTTATGTGCACTGTTGGATCGATCGGCCGTCTTCCGAAGCGGCTTCGGCCCATGCTGCTGGCCGTTTGCGTGCAGAGGGCTGGGTAATTGAATCCTGCTCAGAGCCTGTTTTGGCTCGGCGGGAGGATTTTCTGCACGACGAGGTGGCGCTTGAAGGCTTTGACATGGCGGTGCGAGAGGGGGATGCCTTGCAGATGCATGGCTGGGTTTTCGAAGGCGACGCCTGAGCCGTGCCCAAACCTGATTTCCTCATCATCGGCGCTCAGAAAGCGGGGACTACCTGGCTGGCCCACAATCTTGCAATGCACCCGCAAATTCATTTGCCGCCCCATGAGCTGCATTTTTTTGATAAATCAAAGCGTTTTTCGCTAGGGCGCGACTGGTATGAAGCCCAGTTTGCGCCCGCGCCGGGTGTGCGGGCGGTTGGGGAAAAGACGCCAGATTACCTCTGGAGCGAGGGGCGCGGTGGGGAGGATCACACGCCCGGCATTGCGGCCCGTATTCATGGACTCTATCCGGACCTGCGGCTGATCTGTGTCCTGCGCGATCCAGTATCCCGCGCGGTTTCGGCGGCTCGACATCTGATCCAGACCGGCCGTGTCGCCCCCGATACTCGACTGGATGACCTTCTGCTGGGTACCAAGGCCGCACTGGCTGCGCCTCACGGGGTCCTGGAGCAAGGCTGTTACGCGCGGCACCTGGAAGCTTACCAGGCGTATTTCCCAGTTGAGCGCATGCGTCTCATTTTTTACGAGGATGAGCTGAGCGTCGATCCCTTGCGTGTGTTGCGAGAAGTGAGCGCATTCCTCGGCGTGGACGACGATTATCGCTTTGCCCATTGGCGGCATCGCGCGAATGAACATACAGGAAGTCGGCTGGGGCTCAGGCTCAGCTACCATGTGCCGCTGTTGCGGCCGTGGGTCCGCAGGCTCGACCGGCGCTGGGGCCGACCCTATCGGCCAAGGGTGTCCGAGGCCACCCTGGCGCGATTGCGGACGTTTTATGGCCCGGAGAATGTCCGTCTTTTCGACTTGCTGGGGCGATCGGCTCCCAGTTGGCAGGGCGGATGACCCCATCGGGCGTATCTGGACTGCAGGAGGGATGAGGTGGATTTTGTCTGTGATATCGAGATCGGGGCTGAGGCCGGGCAGATTTTCCCCTGGCTGGAGGAGCCCGAGCGGATGGGGCAATGGGTGCAAGGGCTGGAGTACTCGGAATATCTCTCTCCGATCGAGACCCTTGGCGTGGGCGCCAGATTTCGCCAGCGCATGCGGGAAATGGGCCGCAGCGTGACCTATGAGGGTGAAGTGCTGAAGCGTGAGCCGCCGCAGGCTTTGGTGGTGGCGCTGACGCACCGGCGGTTTCACATGCGGATTGGCTATCGACTCACCCGGAAGGGGACGATGACCCATCTGGAATATCGTTTGCACTTGCAGCCGCTGGATAGTACGGTTGCCCGCATGGAGCGAGCGATGGGCTGGATGCTGGAGCGCAGCGCCCGCCAGCAACTGACTCGGCTCAAGGGCTGCGTTGAAGGCTCTGTGCGTGCTCTTTGAGCTAACAATGCGGCAAAAACCGGCTATAGTGACAAGGGTAACCGGGCCGTAAGAGTCCGATATGGTTCGGGGTATTTGAAATGCGCACCATCCATTTACGGCGTGGTGCTGCGGTGGGTTTAAGTTTTAAGGATCGTGATTCAACGTCAGGGCTGGACTGGCTCGCAGGGTTTTCCCTTGCGCTTGCCAGGCTGGATTAAGGAACGCCCCAGGGACTTGGGGGGCATGCACCACATGTGTAATAAGGAGATATCCACGATGAGGCGACGGATTTTCAAGGGATGGATCGCGGCTTTCGCGCTATTACTGGCAGGCTGCGCATCAGACAAGCCCGAGATCAGTTACGCGCTCCCCGATCACAAGCCGTTGGACGGCGCCCACAAACGGGTGGCTTTGTTTACGGTTACCGAACCGGATGTCTACGATGTTCGGGTGTTGCGTTATCCCGGCCCCGACTCTCCCGGCATTACCTTGCCAGGCCGGATTGTGGGCACGACGGTAACAGTTGCGGGTCGTCAAGCCGATCAGGCCAGCCGCACCTTGCGACTCAGTCAATCCATCAAGGAATGGAATTTCCATGTCGGCCGCACGCTCACCGACGATATCAAGAAGCGTCTTGAGTCAGCGGGCTATACGGTTGAGGAAGTTCATGTGGCGGACCATCGCCATACCACGGCCTACCGCAATCACAAATACCTGGGGACTTATCCCGCGCCCAGCCAGCCTGTGGACGCTTACGTCCACGTCTATGTGGAATTTGCCGGCTATACGGCAGCCACCCCAACGCAGCCCTACACGCCGACGTTGGAAGTGTTCATGGATGTGGTCAATCCTGACACCAAGGTTCGCAAGTACGCCACCAGTCTGGTGTACGGAGGCCCTGTTCCGGTGGAGGACGCGAACAACTTGCCCGCCGATCCAAAGTACACGGTGCGTGATTTTGAGTGGCTTTGCGCCGGGCCTGCGGAGTGCGAGGAAAATCCTGCCGTCAAGGGATTGCGGGCTGCCTCATCCGGTATTGCGGATCTTGCCACCAAGCATCTTCTCGCGCACTGACCGCTTCAACGCGACCCCCGAAAAAGGCCCCTCGAGGGGCCTTTTTTCTTGGGGCCACAGCCACGGATTCAACCGCACTATCTCGCGGACGCGAAAAAGAGACTCCTCCGGGTGGTTTTTTTACCCAGCGCGCCAGATTGGCCGCGTGATTTCACAGGATCGTCAGGGGCTGCCCCCCCCCGCATGGCGTGAGGTTGAACCACACTTTCATGACGCGCGATCAGGTCGGTATTTGAACAAGGAGTATGTTAGATTCAACGCCTAAGCCGGCAGGAAGCTGGTCGAGGGCCCAGCGGATGCCGGTTCCGGCTCTCATC
>WOZT01000251.1 GCA_011620145.1 Gammaproteobacteria bacterium
TGATCTGGTTCATCATCCTGGGTGTCGTTGGCGTCACGGTGAACGCTCGCGCATCCTTGGTCCGCTAAAGTCCAAGGCCATCTCCCAGCCGGGCGGTCCATTTGATCGCCCGGCCCGATCAGGGGAATCATCTCGCCAGCCTGGCGGGCCGAACGGCCCACCATTCGGCGCCGCGCTCAGCGTGTTGCCACAATCTCATCGACGTATAGCGGCCCTTCGTAGACCTCCTTGCCATCGATCAACACCTTGCCGTGCTCCCCACCCGTGATGGGCTGGGCGACAAAACCGTTGCGATCACTCCAGGCGGTGGCATCGCCGCCGTTGGTGACCTTCACCGTGACCTTGGCCTTCTTGATCGGCTGCCGATTCTGATCAACCAGGCGAAATACCAACATCGCTGTCTCCTCCATTCTGTTTTGGATACAAGGCGCGCAGGCTGCAAAGCTCCCGCAACCCATGCCCTATGGAGTGTAAGCGGCGCTTGAGAAAAAGCGAAGATCGCCCGCAGATCCCGATCAGCTCGTGCTGGGCAGGTAGGCGCCCCAATCGCGTCCGGCGTCGCCAAACGCCAGGAAATAGGGATTGAGGATGTCCGCCTTGGTGTTGTAGCGCATCGGGGCGCCAGCCAGGTCGGTGAGCTGCCCACCCGCCACTTCGAGCACCGCCTGGGCCGCCGCAGTGTCCCATTCACTGGTTGGCCCCAGGCGCGGATAGATATCGGCCTTGCCTTCGGCAACGAGGCAGATCTTGAGGGAACTGCCCATGCTGGTCAGATCGCACGGCCCCAGCCGCTCCAGATAGGCCGCCACCTCGGGGCTCTGGTGGCTGCGGCTGGCCACCGCGACCACGCGTTGACCCACTGGACACGGCCGCACCGTGATGGCATGAACCGCACCGCCCGCCGCTTCGGCCTTGAATGCCCCGCGTCCCACGCTCGCGGCGTAATACACCCCGGTTGCGGGCACATGAACCACGCCCAATACGGGGCGATGCTTGTCGATCAAGGCAACGTTGACAGTAAATTCGCCGTTGCGCTTGATGAATTCCTTGGTGCCATCCAGCGGGTCAATGAGCCAGTAGCGCGCCCAGCGCGAGCGCTCGGCAAAATCAGGCCGCCCGCCCTCCTCCGACAGGATGGGCCAGTCCGGTGTCAGCGCGCTGAGTCCGTTGACAAGGACGTGGTGAGCAGCCAGGTCAGCTTCCGTGAGCGGAGAGGTGTCGTCCTTGTCGCTTACCGTGAAGTCCGCGGCATAGATCGAGAGGATGGCCTGGGCAGCCTCAGCCGCCAATTTCACCACCGGGTCCAGCAAGGCATCGAATGTCGGCATGGGCATCAATCTCACTCGGATAGGATCGGCTAAGCTTGCTCGTCTCCCCCACCGGAAACGGCATGGGGGCTTGACTTGAGCGGGTGCGGGCGGGCCGGACGGTCAGCCCGAAGGCGCCCACGCGGCGCCTGCAGGTCCGGGACCGGGACCACCGGGATCTTGTGGCCGATGTAGGCCTCGATCTCGGGCAGGGCGTAGCAGTAATGTTCACAGCACAGCGAAAACGCATCGCCTTCGGCGCCGGCGCGGGCCGTGCGACCGATGCGATGCACGTAGTCCTCGGCATCCTGCGGCAGGTCGTAGTTGATCACCCGCGCCACATGGGGAATGTGCAATCCCCGCGCGGCGACGTCGGTGGCCACCAGCACCTGCACCCGCCCCTCGGTGAACGCCGTGAGCAAGGCAAGACGCTTGTGCTGCGGGACATCGCCGCTGAGCCGGCCGACAACAATGCCCTGACCCTGGAGCCGCTGCTCGATCTTTTCGGAGGCGCGGCGGGTGTTGACGAAAATGATCGTGCGCTCGCCAGGCATCTCGGCCACCAGCGCGCGCAGCAAGGGCAGCTTTTCCTCGCTGGACACGTGGTAGAGGCGCTCCCGCGCGCCAACGGCGGTCATCTGGTCGACTTCGGTGCGCACCAGCCGAGGGCTGTTCATATGCTCGTAAGCCAGTTCCGTCACCCGGTGGGACAGCGTCGCCGAGAACAGCATGTTCAGGCGTTGTTCGGGCGGCGGCATGCGGCGCAGCAGATAGCGCACGTCATTGATGAAGCCCAGGTCGAACATGCGGTCGGCCTCGTCCAGCACGACGACTTCCGCTGCCTTCAGATCAAAAACACCCTGCTTGAAGTAGTCGATGAGCCGCCCCGGCGTGCCAATCAGCACGTCCACCCCGGCTTCCAGGGTTTCCCGTTGGGTGTGATAACCGGTACCGCCATACACCACAGCCACACGCAGACCGCTGGAGCCGCCAAGCTGCTCGGCATCACGGTGAATCTGCACCGCCAGCTCCCGGGTCGGCGCCAGAACCAGGGCGCGAGGCTGATTCAATCGGCGCCCCGCGGGCGGCGCATGGGTGAGCAGACGGTTCATCAGTGCCAATAGGAAGGCCGCCGTCTTGCCAGTGCCGGTCTGGGCCTGCCCGGCCACATCCTGGCCTGCCAGCGCAAGCGGCAGGGTCGCGGCCTGAATCGGTGTGCAATGGGCAAAACCCGCCGCGACCGTGCCCGCCAACAGCGCGGGGGCCAGATTCAGATCGGAAAACGAGAGTGGAGCATCCAGGGAAGAATCAGGAGACGTCATCCCGGCCACCGGCAGTCTTGACCCTGGGCAAGGGTAAGCGGGGCGCTATTGCATTTGGGGTGGATCACTGGGTAAGCTAACTCCGAGCAGAAAACAAATAATTTGGTCTATTCTGCCTCATTCGCTTGAGCCGCGTCACATCCGGCTTGGTTCCCCGCCGACGCATCCTTCGCGTTTCCGGCACGAGCAAATCCAAATTCTTTTCATTTTGTGGAGGTACGGTTCGTGAGCGGTGTCGTCACCCATGTTACGGATGATAATTTCGAACGGGAAGTGCTCCAGTCTCAGGTTCCCGTATTGGTTGACTATTGGGCCGAGTGGTGTGGCCCCTGCAAGATGATCGCGCCCCTTCTGGACGAGATTTCCGGGGAATATGCCGGTCGTCTGAAAATCGCCAAGCTCAACATTGACGAAAATCCCCAGACACCCCCCAAATACGGCATCCGCGGCATTCCGACCCTGATGCTGTTCAAGGGTGGCAATGTCGAGGCCACCAAGGTGGGCGCATTATCCAAATCCCAGCTGGTCGCCTTCCTGGACAGCCAAGTGTAAATTCACCACGAATGACCTGATACCAAAAGCCCCCCGTCCGGACAGGGGGCTTTATCTCCCCACAATGAAAACAAATGACGCCAGCAATCATGCCGCTCCAGCCCCGGAGTGACTCCTGACCAGCGATTTCCGAAGCCCACCGATCCAAATCCACGGATCGGTTCCCGCCAGCCATTCAACCCTTCCAATCCCAGCGCAGACCTTCCCCTGAGTAAACGAGCATGAATCTGACCCACCTGAAAAAAATGCCCGCAGCCGAGCTTGTCGCTCTGGCTCAATCGATGAATATCGAAGGCGCCGCCCGCTCCCGCAAACAGGACATCATCTTCTCGATCCTCAAGCAGGTGGCCAAGAACGGGGATGAGATTTCCGGGGACGGCGTGGTGGAGATCCTGCAGGACGGCTACGGCTTCCTGCGTTCGGGGGACAGTTCCTATCTGGCCGGTCCGGATGACATTTATGTCTCGCCCAGCCAGATCCGGCGCTTCAGTTTGCGCACCGGCGACACGGTCACGGGACGCATCCGCCCCCCCAAGGAAGGCGAGCGCTATTTCGCTTTGCTGAAAGTGGATGAGATCAATTTCGACCGTCCCGAGGCGGCCCACAACAAGATTTTATTCGAGAACCTCACCCCCCTGTTCGCCAAGGAAACCCTGATCCTGGAACAGGGCAACGGCAGCACCGAGGATCTCACCGCGCGCATCATCGACATGATCTCGCCCATCGGCAAAGGCCAGCGCGGACTCGTCGTCTCGCCGCCCAAGGCCGGCAAGACCATGATGCTGCAGAACATCGCCCACAGCATCGCCGCCAACCACCCCGAGTGTTACCTCATCGTCCTGCTCATCGACGAGCGGCCCGAGGAAGTCACCGAAATGAGCCGCTCGGTGCGCGGGGAAGTCATCGCCTCCACCTTCGACGAACCCGCCACCCGCCACGTGCAGGTCGCGGAAATGGTGATCGAGAAGGCCAAACGCCTGGTCGAGCACAAACGGGACGTGGTGATTCTGCTGGACTCCATCACCCGGCTGGCGCGCGCCTACAACACCGTGATTCCCTCTTCCGGCAAGGTGCTCACCGGTGGCGTGGACGCCAACGCCCTGCACCGCCCCAAGCGGTTCTTCGGCGCCGCCCGCAACATCGAGGAAGGCGGTTCGCTGACCATCATCGCCACCGCGTTGGTCGATACCGGCTCGCGCATGGACGATGTGATCTACGAGGAGTTCAAGGGCACCGGCAACATGGAAATCCACATGGAGCGCCGGATCGCCGAAAAACGCATCTTCCCGGCCATCAACATCAATCGCTCCGGCACCCGGCGCGAGGAATTCCTCATTGCGCCGGAAGAAATGCAGAAGATCTGGATCCTGCGCAAACTGCTGCATTCGATGGATGAACTGGCCGCCATTGAATTCCTGATCGACCGCATGAAGACCACCAAGACCAACGCAGAGTTCTTCGACACCATGAAGCGGGGCTGAGCCAACATGAGCCGCAAGACCCTGCCACTGGACGACCGGCTCAGCGACTACCTGCTCAGCGTGGGGGTGCGGGAACCCGAAGCGGCGCGCGCCTTGCGCGAGGAAACCGCCGGTCGGCCCGAATCCAACATGCAGATCGCCCCGGAGCAGGGGCAGTTCCTGGATTTTCTGATCCGCGCCCTGGGCGTGCGCCGGGCCATCGAAGTCGGCGTGTATACCGGCTACAGCGCCCTGATCACGGCCCTCGCCCTGCCTGCGGACGGTGAACTCATCGCCTGCGACATCAACCCGGAGTGGACCGCCATCGGCCAGCGCTACTGGCGCCAGGCCGGGGTTTCCGACCGCATCCGTTTGCATCTGCGTCCGGCCCTAGACACCCTGAACGCCTTGATCGGCGCAGGGGAAAGCGGCCGCTTCGATTTCGCCTTCATCGATGCGGACAAGGAAGGCTACCCGGACTATTTCGAGGCCTGCCTGAAGCTCATGCGTCCCGGCGGCGTCATCGCGGTGGACAATACGCTGTGGTCAGGCCATGT
>WOZT01000003.1 GCA_011620145.1 Gammaproteobacteria bacterium
ACTTCGTCACCAGATCGATATTGGCAAACCAGGGTATCCGCACCTCATAGGCCACTACCACGCGGAAATAGCCCTGCGCCGGGGTGATTGTAATGTCATGGGGACCCACATGGGTGATGCTGTTCACCATGAATCGCCGCTGCAGTAAATCCTGCAAGCGCCGCGTGTTCAGATCGGTCTCGGGTGCCCCCTCGTTCAGCGAGTCAACCGATGAACGAACCTGCAGATATTCCGAGTAAATTGGCATCAAGGCAAATACGGTGTACACCGCAAAACCACCCATGGCAATCAGGGTCATCACGCCGATGAGGCCGATGCCTCGCTGTTTGTTTTGCGATCGCATCACTTAAATCCCTCCGCATTCCTCGTCCCGGGCCGCACCCGGGAAGCGAGAGCAGCAAGGGACTGTCAATGAATCCCCTGTCCAATCCGCGACCACAGCGGCATCTTGGCGTCGGGATCCCAGTTCATCCAGATGGCAAACGCCCGGCCCACCAGATTGGCGTCGGGCACTGTGCCCCAGCGGCGGCTATCGTCACTGTTGTCGCGGTTGTCGCCCATCATGAAGTAGTTCCCGGGGGGTACTACGGCGCGCATGTTGTAGGACGGGCGACCGGTGGTCTGCAGCAGCCGGTGATTGACCGACGCCACCTTTTCCTCAAATTCCCATGCCTCCCACCGGGCGGGCACGCCAGGCCCGGTATAACGTCCCTGAGGGGTTATCGGCAGCGCCTCGCCATTCACGTAGACCTGTTTGTCGCGATAGACGATTTCATCCCCCGGCAGCCCGATGACCCGCTTGATGAAATCCTTGGACGGATCTTCCGGAAAGCGAAACACCATCACATCCCCACGCTCGGGGTGCCCCATGGGCAGCAGCCGGGTATTGAGCACGGGTAGCCGAATGCCATAGGCAAATTTGTTGACCAGAATGAAATCACCGGTCAGCAGGGTGGGCACCATGGAGCCAGAGGGAATGCGGAACGGTTCCACCAGAAAGGAACGCACCAGAAACACTGCCAGCACGATGGGAAACAGGCTACGCCCGAAATCCACCCAGGCGGCGGGCCCGGGCACCTCGCCACCTGCCGCTGCCTGTCGTCGCGCAGGCCCCCAGCGATAGCGATCCAGCGCCCACAGCACCCCGGTGATTGCCGTCAAAACCACCAGCAAGAGTGAGAAATCGGCCCGCATAGCATCTCCTTTGATTGTGCTAAGGACTTACTCGGATTTTTTGCCCACATCCAAAATGGCGAGGAAGGCCTCCTGCGGCACCTCGACCCGGCCGATCTGTTTCATGCGCTTCTTGCCGGCCTTTTGCTTTTCCAGCAGCTTTTTCTTGCGCGAAATGTCGCCGCCGTAGCATTTGGCGATCACATTCTTGCGCATCGCCTTGACCGTGCTGCGAGCGATGATGTGACTGCCAATGGCGGCCTGGATGGCCACCTCGAACATCTGGCGGGGGATGAGTTCACGCATGCGCTCGGCGAGCTGCCGGCCGCGATAGCCTGTTTGCGCCCGATGTACGATGACCGACAGGGCGTCCACGCGCTGGGCATTGATCAGCAGATCCAGCCGCACCAGATCGGCGACCTGAAAGCGCTCGAACTGGTAATCGAACGAGGCATAGCCGCGACTGACGGATTTCAGCTGGTCGAAGAAATCCAGCACCACCTCGCTCAGCGGCAATTCATAGACAATGGACACCTGTTTGCCCAGGTATTGCAGCTTGAGCTGGACGCCACGGCGCTGCTCGCACAGGGTCAACACGCCCCCCACATATTCCTGCGGGCAAAGGATATTGGCGCGGATGATGGGTTCGCGGATCTCGGCGATTTCATTGACCGGCGGCAGCTTGCTGGGGTTGTCGACGTGCAGCAGTTCGCCCGCGTTGGTGAGCACCTCGTAGATCACCGTCGGGGCGGTGGTGATCAGGTCCAGGTCGTATTCACGCTCCAGCCGTTCCTGCACGATCTCCATATGGAGCATGCCCAGAAAGCCGCAGCGGAAGCCAAAACCGAGAGCGGTGGAGGTTTCCGGCTCAAAATGCAGCGCGGCGTCGTTCAACCTGAGCTTCTGCAGGGCTTCACGCAGATCCTCGTAGTCCTCCGTGTTCACCGTGTACAGGCCTGCGAACACGCGCGGCTGCACCTGCTTGAAGCCGGGCAAACGTTCCGTGCAGGGGCGGTCGGCCAGCGTAACGGTATCGCCCACCGGCGCGCCATCGATTTCCTTGATGCCCGCAATCAGGAAACCCACTTCACCCGCCTGGAGCCGGGGCCGGTCGACCGCCTTGGGGGTGAACACCCCCACGCGCGCACCCGGATGGCTGCGACCGCTGGACATCATCATCACCTTGTCGCCACTGGCCACACTGCCATTGACAACGCGGATCAAGGACACCACGCCGACGAAATTGTCGAACCACGAATCGATGATCAAGGCTTGGAACGGCGCATCCGGATCGCCCTGGGGCGCCGGGATCCGCGTCAGAACAGCCTCCAGCAGCTCATCCACGCCCTGGCCGGTCTTGGCGCTCACCTGCAGGGCGTCATGGGCATCGATGCCGATGACATCCTCGATTTCCTGCGCCACCCGATCCGGGTCAGCCTGCGGCAGGTCGATCTTGTTGAGCACCGGCACCACTTCCAGGCCCTGTTCGAGGGCGGTGTAGCAGTTGGCCACGCTCTGGGCCTCGACCCCTTGCGCGGCGTCCACCACCAGAAGCGCGCCCTCGCAAGCCGCCAGGGAACGGGACACTTCGTAGGAGAAATCCACATGCCCGGGGGTATCGATCAGGTTGAACTGATAGGTCACCCCGTCACGCCCCCGGTAAGGCAAAGTGACCGACTGGGCCTTGATGGTGATGCCGCGCTCGCGCTCCAGATCCATGGAATCGAGCACCTGAGCCTGCATCTCCCGCTCGCTCAGGCCGCCGCACATCTGGATGAAGCGATCGGCCAAGGTCGATTTGCCATGGTCGATGTGGGCGATGATGGAGAAATTCCGAATGCGCGACTGCATGGGTTTCAGGCAACCCCCGTGGCCGCACGGCGCTGGTCCAGAAAGGCGCGCACCGCATCCGCATCCAGCCGCCCTTCGCACAGGACCACGCCCTCGCCCACCAGCACCGGAATCCGGGTGCCATAGAGGGCCTTGAGATCAGGGTCGCCATCCACATCGACCAAAAGGACGTCCACGGCCCTGCCACGGCACAGCGCCAGAAGATCTTCGTGCAGGAGGTCGCATAGCCCGCAGCGGGGCCGGGTGTAAAGGGTCAATTGCAGACTCATGGAACGAGTAGACCGCCGAACGCCAAAGGGGGTTGATTCTACGCTATCGCCCTGCGGACCGGCACTGCGCCAGTGCGCTGAGCGGCCTGGTATCCGGGTGACTCAAACCAGCCGGGATCCGTCAGGGCCGGCGTCGCAAGGCTTCGACCATGGCTTTCAGCGCAGCATAGGGAACCTCGCCCACCACCAGGACTTGGTGCCCCTCACGGACATCGCCATAGGCATTCATGCTGCCGCGACTGGTCTGCCCAATAATGGGTTTCCCACGCAACGGCCCAGCATCGATGAAGACAGAGATTGCTGAAAGGCCATCGCTGTAAACCAGGTGCTCCTGCTCCCCTCCACCATCGGGCAAGGTGTGATCGCCGCCGAAAACCAGCCGATAGCCGGGTGGCGGCGCGACCACATCCCAGGTTCGCGCATCCGCCCCATTTGCGCCGTGGGTGCGAGTCTTGACCAGATACCGTTTGAGCCCACTGGTGTTCATGCCTGGCGCCAGCAGCGCCGGATCAATCTGTTTTACCACCAGCAGTTGGGTAAACATGACCTCTTGGCGCACCTGGCCCTGCTCGCCAATCAGTTGAGCATCCAGGACCAGCGCCGCTTCCCGATCCACGCACAGACGATAGCCGTAACGCAGCGCATCGCGGGGTTGCACCTCGACGCGCTGACACTCCCGCCCAGCAACCCGATCAGTTTCACCGCTCTTGAGGGTGTAATGGGCCGCCACACGGGAGATATCTTCAGGCACTGAAGCAAAAAACGGGTTACTCCATCGCAACCCCTCGATAAAGAGGCCACGTTGAGGTAAATAACGGGTCATCTGGTTCCCGCGACGATGAATCTCGGTGACCTCTCCATTCAGGGAGACCAGACGGGTCTGGCCGCCATCGGCAGCGGAATGAACCACTTCCATGGTTTCCAGTGAGCCATTCTTCAGATAAACGAAAATGCCTTGATAACTCAGTCGGTCATAGGCGCTGATAATGCGCATGGCCCAGTCGGAAGAGACCTCCTCGGCGCGCGCGTTTCCGCAGAAAACCGCAAGCATCATCACCCAAAAAGTGGCCCAGCCGCGCTGGTTTTTCGACCTCACGGACTTGAAGCCGCAACCGGCTCAGCCGTGTATTCGGCCATGCTCAGGTACGGCAACATGCGTGCGCCCTCGCCTGCATCAGCCAACGCCTGGTTGTGGTTGCGCAAGTAGGGCTCCAGTCGGGCGGCGGCAAGCTCCCCTTCGGTGGCGTTCGACGCGGACGCGACGGGTGCCGGATCGACGGCAGCAAGCTCGGCCTGGGCCATCTGCGGCCCCGCTTGACCACCCTCCTGCCGATGCCAGGGATTGACGGCAATCACGGAAGCCAAGACCAATGAGGCAGCCAAGCCCCACAGACGCGGGTTGCGCATCAACCGGGAGAGGGTCGCCGGGCGGGCTGGCGCCTCTTCCAGATGCGCCATTACCGATTGCGATAAATCGACCAGAGCCGGCTCCGGCAGGCTGCCGCGCAAGGCATCGCCGATCAGATGGTAGCGGGCCCACTGCGCCCGACGCGATTCATCGGCCATCATTCCGCGATAAGCCAGTCGGGCGCGGGCACCAGACAGCTCTCCGTCCATCCAGGCGGACAAATCGGCTGAAAAATCCTCGCCGGGGTCGGGTGCATCCGATGCTTTGGATGCCTGTTGTGTTGCGGATTTACTCATCATCGCGTCCTTCATGTTCCGGTCAGCCCTTCAATTCTCCGCAGCTCGGCATCAATCGTGTCCCGCGCGCGAAACAACCGCGAACGTACCGTACCGACCGGGCAATCCATGGTCTTTGCAATTTCTTCATAACTCATGCCTTCAATTTCCCGCAGGATGATGGCGGTGCGCAAATCCTGCGGCA
>WOZT01000169.1 GCA_011620145.1 Gammaproteobacteria bacterium
GCCTGTTCGGGGGCGCCGGTGTCGGCAAGACCGTCAACATGCTGGAACTGATCAACAACATCGCCAAGGAGCACAGCGGCTTGTCGGTGTTTGCCGGTGTCGGTGAACGCACCCGCGAAGGCAATGACTTCTACCACGAAATGGCCGAATCCGGCGTTATCGACCTGAAGAACCTGCCCGAGTCCAAGGTGGCCATGGTCTACGGCCAGATGAACGAGCCGCCGGGCAACCGTCTGCGCGTGGCGCTGACCGGGCTGACCATGGCGGAATACTTCCGCGATGAAGGCCGCGATATCCTGTTCTTCGTCGACAACATCTATCGCTACACCCTGGCCGGTACCGAAGTATCCGCGCTGCTGGGCCGCATGCCGTCCGCTGTGGGTTATCAGCCGACGCTGGCCGAGGAAATGGGGCGCCTGCAGGAACGTATCACCTCGACCAAGACCGGTTCGATCACCTCCATCCAGGCGGTGTATGTGCCGGCGGACGACCTGACCGACCCCTCTCCTGCAACCACGTTTGCCCATTTGGACGCGACCGTGGTGCTGTCGCGTCAGATCGCCGAGCTGGGCATCTATCCCGCTGTGGACCCGCTGGACTCCACCAGCCGTCAGTTGGATCCCTTGGTGGTGGGCGAGGAACACTACAACACCGCCCGCGGTGTGCAGAATGTGTTGCAGCGCTACAAGGAACTGCGCGACATCATCGCCATTCTGGGCATGGATGAGCTGTCTGAAGAAGACAAGCTGACCGTGTCCCGTGCCCGCAAGATTCAGCGTTTCCTGTCGCAGCCCTTCCATGTGGCCGAAGTCTTCACCGGCTCGCCGGGCAAGTATGTGTCCCTCAAGGACACGATCCGCAGCTTCAAGGGCATCCTGGGCGGCGAGTATGACAGCCTGCCCGAACAGGCCTTCTACATGGTCGGTAGCATCGAGGAAGCGGTGGAGAAGGCCAAGCGCCTGTGATCCATTGCGGGAGTGAGCTGAGATGAGCCAGATCAACGTCGATATCGTCAGTGCAGAAGGCGAGATTTTTTCCGGCAGCGCCAGCATGGTTTTTGCGCCGGCCATAGCCGGGGATGTCGGTATCGCGCCGCGCCATGCGCCGTTGCTGACCAAGTTGCGTGCCGGGGAGGTGCGGGTGCGGGACGAGCAGGGTCGGGATGCCCATTATTTTGTTTCGGGTGGCATTCTGGAAGTTCAGCCTTATAAAGTCACCGTGTTGGCCGATACCGCCCTGCGCGCCAAGGATCTGGACGAGGCGGCAGCACTGGAGTCCAAACGGCGTGCCGAGGATACACTCGCCCAGAATCGCTCCGACATCGATTACGCCCATGCTCAGGCCGAACTGGCGGAAGCATTGGCCAAGCTGCAGATGCTGGAGCGGTTGCGCAAGATCCGTAGCTGACAGGTATCACTTTTCGACCAACAAAAAGCCCGCAACAGCGGGCTTTTTGTTGGTCGTTGATTTCATCAAAACCAGAAAAATGTGGTTGGCACGTTCGTCCCGCGCCAACCACCGGTTGGCTTAAGGAACTACAGGCGGCGTCCAGCCCAGAGAGAATCCCCGGGTGCGATTCCAGCCCAGATTCTGCACGTTGTATCCATACCCATAGATCGTGCCGGTGGCATTCACATCCAACACGCTGCCATGGCTCAGGCTGGCCGTATGAGCCGTAGTATCAAGCGAGAAGTTGGGGCCTCGGCTCATATTGATGGACAGGGCCTGACCCTGAATTTCGGCAAGGGCGGGTTCGCTCAGGGGGTTCATTTCCGCCTGGGCCGCCAAAGGCAGGAGGGCCATGGCGCAGGTCATCGACAGCATTTTGATCTTCATCAGTGTCTCCTCAAATATCCACAACACACAACCGGCGAATCAATTCGCGGCCTTAAATGTATCGACACATGAATCGCGGGCTTGAGCGAATTCTTGGCTGATGTGGGTCTTGATAGTGCCGCGTTTGGGCGGGTAACCGACAGATCAAGGGGATGGCAGGCGGAGTGTCGTGCGCAGGGCGGATTCGAGATCTGTACGCACCTGGGCGAGCGACAGATCGGCCCGGAAAGCGCGCACTTGGGTGACAGCCAGATCGGCATAACCACAGGGATTGATGCCGGCGAAAGGGGCGAGGTCCATGTCGACGTTCAGCGCCAGCCCGTGGTAGCAGCAACCGCGCCGCACCCGCAGCCCCAGCGCGGCGATCTTGGCGCCGGCCACGTAGACGCCGGGCGCCTCGCGGCGGGCATGGGCCTTGATGCCATAGCCGGCCAGCAGATCGATCGCCGTCTGCTCCAGGGCATTGACCAGGCTGCGGATGCCCAGCCCCAGACGGCGCAGGTCGAGCAGGGGATAGACGACCCACTGGCCGGGCCCGTGATAGGTGACCTGTCCGCCGCGGTCGCTGAGGATGACAGGAATATCCCCTGGCGCGAGGACATGTTCGGGCCGGGCGTGCATGCCCAGGGTGTAGACCGGCGGATGCTGCACGAACCACAGCGCATCAGGAGTATGGGGGTCACGCTGGTCGGTGTACTGGCGCATCGCCTCCCACACGGCCGGGTAGGGCGCCAGTCCCCAATCCCGGACCTCCGGTGGGGGCGCTAGATCACCCACAACAGCCGCTTGTCGGCGCTCAGGTCACGGTAGAGGGCATCCAGCTGCGCCCGGCTGGTCGCCCGCAAGGTCACGGTTACGGAGAGATAGGCGCCGGCCCGACTGGAGCGCGTTTCGATGCCAACAATATCGGCTTCACCGACATGCGCAGCGATCAGGGTGGAGACCAGCGCCAAGGGCTCATCGGCAATCCGCGCCACCGCCTTGATGGGGTACACGCAAGGAAACGAGAGGATTTCCTCTGGCGTCATGGTGCGGTCACAGCAGGGCAGCGCCGTCATGCCAGCGCGCCAGCGCGCTTTGCCAGAGATCCGTCATGCGCCGATAGAGCGGGCCGGGACGCCCCGCACCGACGGCTTGCCCATCCAGTCGGGTGATGGGGATCACGGCGCGGGTGGAGCTGGTCATCCACAGCTCATCGGCGTCGCGCAGCGTGGCTTCCGGGATGTCGGTCTCCCGCACGGTCAGTCCCGCGGTTTGCGCCAGGTGCAGCACCAGTTGGCGGGTGATGCCGTGCAGGATGCGCGTGTCCGCCACGGGGGTCAGGATCTCGTTCTTGTGGACCACGAACACGTTGCTGGCGGCGCCCTCGGTCAGCAGACCGTCACGCAGGTAGAGCATTTCCACGGCGCCGGCTTCCTTGGCCGCCTGGCGCGACAGGGCATTGGCCAGCAGGGTGATGGCCTTGATGTCGCAACGCCCCCAGCGTGGATCCGGCTGGCTCAGCGTCGCGATACCGGTTTCCAGCCAGGCGGCGGGTGGCGGCTTCAGGGGGTTCGCCATGGCGAACACGGTCGGCCGCACGGTGGCCGGGAAGGCATGATCGCGGTGATCGTCGCTGCCGCGGGTGACCTGCAGATAGACCGACCAATCGCCCGGCCCCTGATGGCTGATGAGTTCGCCGATGAGCGCCTCCCAGCGAGACCGGTCGAGCGGATTGTCCAGACGAATGGCCGTGAGGCTGCGTTCCAGCCGGTCCAGGTGCTCCGCCAAAAGAAAAGGCCGACCCTGGTAGACGGGAATGACTTCATAGACGCCATCACCAAACAGGAATCCCCGATCCAGCACGGAAACCCGCGCCTCGGCGAGCGGCAGGAAGGCGCCATCGAGATAAACGGTCGTGTGCGCGCTCATTTGAACCACAGCAGCAACCAGTGCCACAGCCGTTTCAGCCAGTTGCCGCGTTCCACCGTCTGCTTGGGATACAGCGGCGCTTCCAGCAAGGGTTCGTCATTGAAACTGACCATCAGCTTGCCGATGGCCACATCGACGGGCAGCGGCGCGGTCAGTTTCTCCTGCACTTCCGCCTGGGTTTTCACCCCTTCGTATTGGCCCCGCGGCACCGTGATGTAGAGATCCTTCGGCAGGGTCAGCGCGACCTTGTTGACCTTGCCCATCCAGACAGGCGCCTCGGTGACGGCTTCACCGGCTGGGTAGAGGCGATGGGTGCTGTAGAAGCGAAATCCGTAGTTGAGCAACGCCTGACTGTCGTTCATGCGGTCATTGTCACTGGGGGTGCCCATCACCACGCTGATCAGCCGCATCTGGTCGCGCTTGGCAGAAGCCAGCAGACAGAATCCGGCCGAGCTGGTGTGACCGGTTTTCAGGCCATCCACGCTGGCATCGCGCCACAGCAGGCGGTTGCGGTTGTGCTGCTCGATGCCGTTGTAGAGGAAATCACGGATCGCGTACCAACTGTAGTACTGCGGGAAATCGTGGATCATGGCCTGCGCCAGCAAGGCGACGTCGTGGGCCGTGGTGTAGTGGTTGGGATCAGGCAGGCCGGTGGCATTCATGAAGTGGGTATTGGTCATCCCGATCTTCTGTGCGTACTGGTTCATCAGCCCCGCGAATGACTCTTCGGCGCCGGCGATGTGCTCGGCCAGGGCGATGCTCGCATCATTGCCTGATTGCACGATCATGCCCTTGAGCAGAGTTTCCACGTCAACCTGCGAGCCGACCTTGAGGAAAGTGCGGGAACCCTCCGAGCGCCAGGCCTTCTCGCTGATGGTGACCATCTCATCGAGCTTCAGATCGCCGTCTGCCAATTGGTGGGCGGCGACGTAGGCGGTCATGACCTTGGTAATGCTGGCCGGCTCCACGCGTGCGTCGGCATTGTGATCCACCAGCAGCCGGCCACTGTCATAGTCCATCAGGACGTAGCTGGAGGCATTGAGTTGCGGTGGCGCCGGCACGGGGATGGGCGCGGCGAGGGCGGCGGTGGTCCAGAGCAGGAGCAGACAAAACAGGGTGAAGGAACGAGAAAGTTGGTTCGGCAACATGGGAGGTGGGGACCCTTGTCGGTGGCGTGCCAGAAGAGGGGGAACGGCTTCCCGCGGAAGCGCTCATTCTAGCCCCTGGCGCGACGCGCACAACCCCGCGGCGCCAAGTAAACAGCCAAGCGCCGCGCCGAATTGACATGGCCCGTCGAAGACGAACGGGACGCGGCGTCCACCCGGATGCCGTATCGATCAACCGTCGAGGCGCATCCCGCCGCCGAGCAAGGAGACCCCGCCATCCAGCGCAATGATCTGCCCCGTCATATACGCGGCCAGCGGGG
>WOZT01000233.1:0-2367 GCA_011620145.1 Gammaproteobacteria bacterium
GCGGTTACGGCTACATGCTGGAATACCCGGTGGCCAAGGCCTTCGTCGATGGCCGGGTGCAGAAAATCTATGGCGGCACCAACGAGATCATGAAAGAGCTGATCAGCCGCAGCTTCCTGTGAGGCGGTTCGTCGGCGTGGGGCCTGGTCCCACGCCGGTGAGCAGGACGGCGCTGCAACAGCCAGATTTCCCGGCGACAGGTGCAAGCCGGTCGCCAAGTCATCGATCAGCCGTGGGCACAGCCGCACGTGCGTTTGCCGCAAGGCATGGCGGGTGCACTGGCCTCGCCTCGGGTGATCACCTGCCCGCCGGTGATGAGCCGGTTGAGGGGCGCGGCAGCCGGCGTATCGCCAGTCGCTTCCCCGGTTTCCGCGCACAGATCGCCCCAGGTGGCGAGGTGACGGCTGACACTGTGCCAGACGGACACGGTCCGGCCGTTGTCGGGGCAGTGGTAATCGTAGGTGGGCATGGTCATGACCTCGCGGCTTGGATTAAAGTCAACGCCGGCAATGCGCCTGGGCGCGGGGCCAGTTTAAATCAGGTTTCAGGTCAGTGTGACCCCTTGGACGCCGCCTTGACCTTTCCTTTCAACACGCAGGGAACCAGCATGAATCGACGGGGCTTTCTTCAGGGTTTCGGGGCCGTGATGCTGTGGAGCGGATTGCCGCCGCTGGCCAAATCCGCCTGGGCAGCGGCCGAAGGGCTCGTCTTCGGGCCGGCCGCGCCTTTTTCATTCGAAACGCTGCAACAGCAGGCGCGCGCCTTGGCGAACCGTCCCTTTCAGGCGCGGCCGGTCAAAGCGAACGCCACCCTGGAGTCCATCGATTTCGATACCCACCAGAAGCTGCGCTACCGCAAGGAAAAGGCCTTGTGGGGTGATGCCAGCCATCCCCATGGCGTGCAGTTTTTCCATCTCCACCGCTGGGTCCGGCAGGGCGTCAAGATCCATGTGCTGGACGGGGCGAATGCGCGCGAAATTGTCTATCGACCGGACTATTTCAGCTACGGCGATACCGGGCTCGATAAAATCCTGCCCAAGGATCTGGGCTTCGCCGGCTTCCGGGTACTCAATGAAGGCAAAGACGGGCCGGACTGGCTGGCGTTCCAGGGCGCGAGCTACTTCCGCACCAGCGGTCCGCTGGACCAATACGGCCTGTCGGCTCGCGGCGTCGCCATCAACACCGCCCTGCCCGAGCCCGAGGAATTCCCGCTGTTCACCCAGTTCTGGCTGGATCAGGCCGAGGGGGGTGAACCGGTCACGATCTATGCCTTGCTGGAAAGCCCCAGCCTTACCGGTGCCTATCGCTTTGTCTGCAAGCGCGGTTCCAGCATCACCATGGAGGTGAGCAGCGTGGTGTTTCCCCGCACCGCGATTACGCGCTTGGGCATCGCGCCCCTGACCAGCATGTTCTGGTATAGCGAGGCCAATCGCCGCCAGGGCACGGATTGGCGCCCGGAAATCCATGACAACGACGGCCTGGCGCTGTGGACCGGCGCGGGTGAACGCATCTGGCGACCGCTCAATAATCCCCACAACGTGATGACCAACAGCTTCTTCGACAACAATCCGCGCGGCTTTGGCCTGCTGCAGCGCGACCGCAACTTTGATCATTTCCAGGACGATGGGGCCTATTACGACCGCCGTCCCGCCCTGTGGGTGGAGCCTTTGGGGGAATGGGGGGAAGGTGCCGTGCAGCTGGTGGAAATCCCCACCAACGATGAAATCCACGACAACATTGTCGCCTATTGGGTCCCCAAGGCTGACGTCACGCCCGGTTCCCGCTGGGCGTTCGATTATCGCCTGCATTGGGTGGACCAGGAGCCCTATCCGCAGGAGCAGATTGGGCGGGTGGTGGACACCTGGATCGGGCGCTCCGGCATTCCCGGACAGGAAAAGGGCATCCGCCCCGAGAATGCCCGCAAGTTCGTCATCGATTTCGCCGGGTCAGGCCTTGCCGAAATGCCCCAGCGTTTCGACATCGTGCCCACGGTGTGGGCATCCCGGGGTCGGGTCGCGGGCAGCTATTCCCTCAAGGTGGTGGGTTCGGATCGCTGGCGTGTGGTGTTCGACCTGCTCGATGTGGAAGGCACGCAGCCGGTGGATCTGCGCTGTTTCCTGCCCTTGCGCAACCGCCCTTTGACGGAAACCTGGCTGTTCCAGTACCTGCCGGATGCGCACCGCCTGTAGGAAATATCCCATACCTTGGCCATGGGGTATGGACTATGCTGACACCCTGAAACAGTCAGAGACTTTTCCAGATCACATCACGCCGTGCCGGACGCGCGGCCTTCGAATGACCATCATGGAGGATGCATCATGAGTTATCGTTTTGACGGCAAAGTGGCCATCGTGACCGGCGCGGGTCA
>WOZT01000233.1:2467-5171 GCA_011620145.1 Gammaproteobacteria bacterium
GCATCATGAGTTATCGTTTTGACGGCAAAGTGGCCATCGTGACCGGCGCGGGTCATGGCCTGGGACGCTCCCATGCGCTGGAACTGGCGCGCCGCGGCGCCAAAGTCGTGGTGAATGACTTGGGCGGCAATATCGACGGCACCGGCGGTTCCAGCGAGGCCGCCCGGTCCGTGGTCGAGGAAATCAAGGCCATGGGCGGGCAGGCGATCGCCAACGGCGGTTCGGTGGCCGATCCCCAGGGCGCCCAGAGCATGGTGGACGACGCCATGAATGCCTGGGGGCGGATCGACGTCCTCATCAACAACGCCGGCATCCTGCGCGACAAAAGCTTCAAGAACGTCACCATGGAAGACTTCCGTCTGGTGGTCGACGTGCATCTGATGGGCACGGTGCTGGTGACCAAGGCCGCCTGGCCGATCATGAACGAACAGGAATATGGCCGCATCGTGGTCACCACCTCCGCCTCGGGGTTGTGGGGCAATTTCGGCCAGACCAATTACAGCGCGGCCAAGCTCGGCATCGTCGGCTTCATGAACACCCTGGCCAAGGAAGGCGGCAAAAAGAACATCAAGTGCAATGCCATTGCCCCCATCGCCGGCACGCGCATGACCGAGGGCCTGATGCCCAAGCAGATGCTCGATCAGCTCAAGCCCGAACTGGTCACGCCGGGCGTGGTGTACCTGTGCACCGATGAGGCCCCCAATGGCTTCATCCTGCAGGCCGGTGGCGGTCGTTTCTTCCGCGCCCAGATGATGGAAAACCAGGGCGCCACCATCAAGGAGCCGACCGTGGAGTCGGTGGCCGAGCAGTGGGAAAAAGTCGGCGACATGGCCAAGGCCCGCGGTCACTGAATCTTTCCCGTCTCCCTCCTGGCCCACCCTGTGGCAGGTCAGGAGGGATCCCGGCGGGCGAATTGCTGGCCGCATTTTCTGATTGAGGATTGGCGCCTCAACCGGCGACCGACCGTTCGGCGGCTGGAGGTGGTGACGCCCAACAGACTGTTCTATGCTGGGCCGACATGCGCATGGAAGGGACTGTTTGCGCGCTCCAGCCTACGAAGGGATAACAAATCTCATGGATGAGAACATCAAGCAGCGGTTTGATCTGACCGGCAAGGTGGCCGTGGTCACCGGCGCCAGCAAGGGCATCGGCGAAGCCATCGCCCGCGGGCTGGGGGAATTCGGCGCCACCGTGGTGGTTTCCAGTCGCCGCCTCGAGGCCGTGGAAAGCGTCGCCGAACAGTTATGTGCCGCCGGTATTCAGGCCAGCGCGCTCGCCGCCCACATGGGTGACATGGAGCAGGCGCGGGCGCTGGTGGACGCAGTGGTCGCGCGCCATGGCGGCCTGGACATCATCGTCAACAATGCCGCCACCAACCCGGTGTTCGGCCCCATGATGAATGCCGATGAATCGGTGTTCCAGAAAATCATGGCGGTCAATGTGCAGGGACCGCTGGAGCTGTGCAAGCGGGCCGTGCCGGTCATGCGCAGCCGGGGCGGCGGCTCCATCGTCAATATCGCCAGTGTCGGCGGCCTGAATCCCGAGCGCATGCTGGGGCTCTACAGCGTCAGCAAATCCGCCCTGATCAGCCTGACCAAGGTCATGGCCAAGGAATGGGGCGGCATGGGTATCCGTGCCAACGCCATCTGCCCCGGGCTGATCAAGACCAAATTCAGCCAAGCCCTGTGGCAAAACGAACAGGTGCTCAAGCAGGCCCTGGCCATGGCGCCCATCAGCCGCATCGGCATGCCGCAGGATCTGGCCGGCCTGGCGGTCTTCCTCGCCTCCGATGCCGCAGCCTATTGCACCGGCGGCGTGTTCGTGGCCGATGGCGGCCTGACGGTCTGAATTCGGCGGAGGCGGCGCGATGTACAAGCTCCATGGATTTGCCCTGAGCAACTATTACAACCTCGTGAAGCTGGCCTTGCTGGAAAAGGGCCTGCCGTTCGAGGAAGTCGCGGTTTTCCCGCCGGCCAAGCCGGACTTCCTGCAAAAAAGCCCCATGGGCAAGATTCCCTGTCTGGAGGTCGGCACGGGGCGCTACCTGACCGAGACCCAGGTGATCCTGGATTATCTGGAGGAAACCCATCCCGAACCCGCCCTCTATCCCGAAGATCCCTTTGGCCGGGCCAAGGTGCGGGAGCTGATGCGGGTGATGGAGCTGTATCTGGAGCTGCCGGCCCGGCGGCTCTATCCGGCGGCATTCTTCGGCGGCGCGGTCAGCGAGGAAACCCGCAACGAGGTGCGCGGCGTGCTGGAAAAAGCGCGCGATGCCTTGCAGAAAATGGCGCATTTCGACGCCTATCTGACGGGCGACACCTTGACCTGGGCCGATCTGGCGGCGGTGATCCATTTGCCGGTGGTTTCCCTGGCGACCCGTCGCGTGTATGGCGAGAACCTGCTGGCGACGATCCCGGGTGTGGCGGATTATCTGGAGCGACTCCGGGCGCGCCCGACTGTGCAGACATTGCAAGAAGCGCAAAACCGCGCGGCCTCGCAGATGTTCAAGCGCCCCAGCTGAGGCGAGCGGCCGACCTGGGCGCGGTTCTCTTTCTTGACAGTTTGGGCTGGCCCCACGATAATCCCGCGTTCAGCGCGCCCGTAGCTCAGCTGGATAGAGTACCTGGCTACGAACCAGGTGGTCGGAGGTTCGAATCCTTCCGGGCGCGCCACTCTATCCTCGCCCCACGTCCTCGCACATCCC
>WOZT01000296.1 GCA_011620145.1 Gammaproteobacteria bacterium
CGGTTGAGCAGCACGCCGTCGGGCTGCAGGTACATCCAGTCGTCGAACTGGACGTGATAGGTTTGTTCGCCGACCGGCAGTGCAAGAGTGTAGGTCCAGTTCAGCGCCCGCCCATGCACCACCCCCTTGGCGACACCGATCACATCGTCGGCGCGGCCTTCGTAGTGATTGGCATCCAGTCGCTTGATGCGCCAGATGCGTTGGGATTTCTCGCCGTCGTTGTAGACAAAGTCCTCGGTCATGACCAACTCGCCGTTGACCATGCGCCCGTTGATGTCCACTTCAAAACTGCGCTTGAGCTCGCCGGAGCGGTCCTGGAACATGCCCCAGGCCCGGGTCTGGCCGAGGAAATACTGCTCCAGCACCAGCGGCGGCTGGCTGCCTTCATAGATCTTTGGATTCACGCCGGCGCAGGCGGTGAGCGCCATCAGGCTCACCAGGAGCAGGCCGCGGGTCAGCTTGGATCGGTTCATGATGCATCGTCCTCGTAAAACAGGTTCATGTGGGCAGGGCAATCTGTTGGCGCAAGGCGCGCTGGTCGGTTTCGGTCAGGGGGAAACGCCACATCAGGCCCACGGCAGCGAGCTTGATCAGCACCGGCAGGCCGCCATAGAGCAGGGCCAGCGTCGTCAGCGCAAAAGGGGTGTTGTCACCTCGTGCCTCCAGGCCGGCCCAGTCCAGCAGCGGGTATGCAATCCCCACCGCCAGGGCCAGGGCGGCCTTGGTGGCCATGCCCCAGAGGGCGAAGAACAAGCCGGCGCGGGAATTGCCGCTTTGGGCGGTGTCGAGATCGATCACATCCGCCTGCATGGCGGAGGGCAGGGCGAGGTCGGCGCCCACCGTCAGGCCGGTGAACACGCACACGGCGAAGAAAAACCAGAACTGCCCGGCCTGGATGAAGGGCACCGTGGCAAACACGGCACAGGTGAACAGCATGGCCAGGCACCAGGTGCGGTGCTTGCCCAGACGGCGCGCCAGACCCAGCCACAGCGGCAGGCCCAGGAAACCGGCACCGAAATAGGCCAGCAGCAGGATGCCCGCGTCCTGATCGTTGCCGATCAGCGTCTGCACGAACAACAGAAACAGGCTGGCCGGGAGGCCATTGGCGATGCCGTTCAGCAGATAGGCGCCCAGCAGGCGGCGGAACGGGCGGTTGTCCGCCAGCAGCCGCAGGCCCTTGTTCCAGGGCACCTCGGCATCGGGTTGGGCGCGTTCCGGCACCTCGCGCAACAGCCAGATGGCGCTGGCCGGCAGGGTCAGCAGGGCGAAGCCGAACATCACCGCCAGCGCCGTCGCCCGTGAGGCGCCCGCCGCCTGCATCGCGCCGGGGATCAGCACGCCCAGGATCGTGCCGACAATGGCAAAGGCTTGCGACACGCCATAGATCCGGGCGCGCTCGTGATAGTCCGGGGAGAGCTCGGCCGCCCAGGCGTTGTGTGGCAGGGACAACACGGTCCAGCCCAGTGCCACCACGATGCTCCACAGCAGCAGGTACCCCCAGCTCACGCCCACCGGTGCCAGGAACAGAAAGCCGGTCCCCAGCAGGATGAGCGGGACACCCAGCATCACCCAGGGCCGGCGGCGCCCCCAGCGCGTCGGGATGCGGTCGCTCATCAGGCCGACCACCGGATCACTGAGCACATCGAACAGCCGCGAGATCAACAGCACGGTGCCGACCACCGACAGGCCCAGTCCCAGTTCGTCGCTGAAATAGGGCGGCAGGTAGATCAGCAGCGGGATCGCCAGCGCCGCCATGGGCAGCCCGATCGCCCCGAAGGCGGCGAGCATGCGCCGGGACAGCGGCTCAGCGGTGGGGTTCATCGCCTCAGCGCCGCGTCAGCACGGTTTGCATCACATCGATGCGGCCGGTTTCAAAGCCCACCTGGCAGTAGCACAGATAGGCGTGCCACAGCCGCTGGAAGCGGGCGTCGTAGCCCATGGCCGCCAGGCTGTCGGCCTTCTCGCGCACGGCTTGGTCCCAATGCGCCAGGGTGCGCGCGTAATCGGCGCCGAAGGTGAAGACATCCCGCGCTTCCAGCCCCGCGGTCTCGGCACCCGCCAGGAAGCGCTCAGGCGAGGGCAGCATGCCGCCGGGAAAGATGTAGCGCTGGATGAAATCGGCGTTGCGGCGATAGTCCTCGAAGCGTTGCTCCTCGATGGTGATGACCTGGATACCGGCGCGCCCACCGGGCTTGAGCCGGTCATGCACCTGCTCAAAGTAGGTGGGCCAGTATTGCTCGCCCACCGCCTCGAACATTTCGATGGACACAATGCGGTCGTAGGTCTCGCTCACATCGCGGTAGTCCATCAGCTCGAACGTCACCCGGTCGGCCACCCCCGCGCGCCAGGCACGCCGCCGGGCTTCTACCAGTTGCGCCTGGGAGAGGGTGATGCTGGTGACGCGGCAGCCGGTCTGACGCGCCGCCTGGATGGCAAAGCCACCCCAGCCCGAGCCGATTTCCAGCACATGGTGCGCGGCGCTGATTTCGAGCTGGTCGATCAGGCGCTGGTATTTGCGGCGCTGGGCGGTTTCCAGGCTGTCCTCCGCAGATTCAAAGACAGCGCTGGAGTAGGTCATGCTGGGATCCAGCCACTCACCATAGAAGGCATTGCCGAGGTCGTAGTGGGCCGCGATGTTGCGCCGGCTCCCCGTGCGGGTGTTGCGGTGGCGCCAGTGGTACAGGGTGCGCAGGCCGCGCCACAGGGCAAAGCCATTGGAAACCTGGCCGAAACTGGTTTCGTTGGCTGCGCCCCAAAGGAGAAACTGCGTCAGGTCGGCGGTATCCCAGTCGCCGTCGACGAAGGATTCCAGCAGGCCCGTATCGCCGCCGGTCAACAGCCGGCCGATCATGCGGGGATGATTCAGCACCAGAGTGGCCTGCGGGCCGGCATGGCGACCCCGCACGCGCACTTCGCGGCCATCCGGCAGCCGCAGGTCCAGTTGGCCGTATTCCGCCCTGGCCAGCACGCGGGCCAGCAGACGCAGGGACCAGGGCAGCTTGGGCAGGGCGGCGCCCCGTTCGAGGACGATGGGCGGTTGACTGGACATATCAGGAACTCCTGGGAGTGGAAGCAATCGGGGGTTGGGGATGGAAGCGCGCGCCGCGCCACCACAGTTTCAAGGCCTGCCAGTGGATGGTGGTGATCACCTTGATGCCCGCCCAGGGCATGCGCAGCACCTGGGCGAGCAAGGTTCGATCGGTCAAGGGGTGGGCTTCGCCGTGCAGTTCGGCGATGAGGGACGGCGCGCCGTCCTGCCAATAGGCGACCGTGGCGGCGACGGATCGCTGCGGGGCCTCGAAACGGAAGCGGTACTCGCCTGTTACCGGGAAAAACGGGGAAACATGAAACCGTTTGCGCTTGCGGGGTGGGGCCTGCAGGTCCAGCGGCCGCCCATCCTCGCCCGCGAGGACGTAGCAGTGGCTGCCGCCAAAGGTGTTGTGGACCTCGCACACCAGCGCGCGCAAGGTGCCCTGATCGTCATGGCAGTACCAGATCGTCAGGGGATTGAAGGCGCGCCCCAGCACGCGCGGAAAGCACAACACCCGAAGCGTGCCGCCGGGGTAGGCCAACCCATGTTCCGCCAGCAGCGCGCCGATCCAGATCCGGGGCGGGGTGCCGTCGCGCGGCCCGTGGTCGCGATCGTAGAAGCTCACCAGGTTCGGCCGGTTGTGCGAGAACAGCCGCAGTCGTCCGGCCAGCCGGTCCAGGTCATCCACCTCCAGACAGAGATTGAACAAGCGATAGCCAAACCGGTAGCGCAGGCTGCCCGGCCGGGTGTGCTGGATGCGGATGCGATACAGGCGGCTGCTCATGGTGCGGGTCTCAGGCCGTCTCGGGCAGGGGCTGCCGAGTGATGTCCGTCGCGCCCGCGGGCTGCGTAATCCGCTCGGGCAGGCGTTCTTCCCAGGGCGGCGTGATGCCGAAGGCGCGGCCTACCGCCAGTCCCGAGCGGATGCCGTCCTCATGGAAGCCGTAGCCGAAATAGGCGCCGCAGAACCAGGTGCGCCGCTGGCCCTGGATGCGATCCAGCAGCGGTTGGGCGCGCATGGCGCGCTGGCTGAACACCGGGTGGTCGTAGTGGTATTCCCCCCAGACCTGAGCCGGATCGGGCTCGCTCAAGGGATTGAGCGTCACGAAATAAGGGCGTGTATCGGGCAGGCCCTGCAAACGATTCATCCAGTAGCTGACCGCGACCGCCCGGTCGCCGGCCACGTTGGTGCCCGAGAGGTAGTTCCAGGAAGACCACAGGCGGCGCCTTTGCGGCATCAGGCGGGCATCGGAATGCAGCACCACCCGGTTGGGCTGGTAGGGGAAGGCGCCGAGCAGGCTGGACTCCCAGAAGCCAGGCTGTTCCAGCAGGGCAAGGGCCTGGTCGGCATGGCAGGCCAGCACCACCTGATCGAAGCGCTGGGCCGTGCCGGCCTGGTCCACCACCGTGACGCCCTTGTCGTCCCGCCGGATGGTGCGCACCCCATGGCCGACGCGCAGGCCCGAGCGGAAGCCCTCGGTGAGCTTGCCCACATAGCTGCGGCTGCCGCCCACCACGGTGCGCCATTGGGGATGGCCCTGCACGTCCAGCAGGCCGTGGTTGTTGAAAAAGCGCATGAAGCCGGCGGCCGGAAAGGCCAGCATGGTGCGTGGCGGGCAGGACCAGATCGCCGCCGCCATGGGCAGCAGGTAGCGCGTGCGCAGGGTTTCGCCGAATCGATGCGCATCGAGGAAATCGCCCAGGCTCTGTGTGTCCAGCGCCGGGTCATCGAGCAGGCGTTTGGCCAGCCGGTTGAAGCGCAGGATCTCGCGCAGCATCTGCCAGTGGCTGGGCTTGAGCAGGTTGCGCCGCTGTCCGAACAGGGCGTTGAGGTTGTCGCCCGCATACTCCAGGGCGCCGCCGTCGATGGACACGCCGAAGGACATGTCGCTGTCGCGGGTGGCGACCCCGAGATGACGGAACAGGGCGGTGAGATGGGGGTAGTTGGCTTCGTTGTAGACGATGAAGCCGGTGTCCACCGGCACCGCGCCGTCGGGAGCGGGCGCGTCCACGGTGTGGGTGTGGCCGCCGAGGTAGTCGTTCTGCTCGAACACGGTGACCTCATGCTGGCGGGCCAGCATCCAGGCGGCCGAAAGTCCGGAGATTCCGCTGCCGACAATGGCGATGTTCATG
>WOZT01000165.1 GCA_011620145.1 Gammaproteobacteria bacterium
TAGCGCGCCGGGTCCTCACCGCCCTCGCCGGAATTGGAGCGTCCGCCCAGCCGGTTCATGGCAATGGCCAGGCCTTCATGCGCTTCCGGCGACAGGGCGCCCAGCGACATGCCCGCCGAGTCGAAGCGCGGCAGGATGGCCTCGATCGGTTCGACCTGCTCCAGGGGAATGGCCGACAGATCCTCGCGCACCGCCAGCAGGTCGCGCAGGGTGGCGGTCGGGCGCTGTTCCACCAAAGCGGCGAAGGCCTTGTAGTGGCTGTAGTCGCCGCTGCTCACCGCCTGTTGCAGGGCGGCGATCACATCCGGGTTGAAGGCGTGATATTCGCCGCCATGGACGTATTTGAGCAGACCGCCATGATCCATCAGCTTGCGCGGATTCCAGGCGCGCCAGGCCAGTTGGCGGATGCTTGCGTCCAGGTGCGCGAAGCGGGCGCCCTGGATGCGCGACACCGTGCCCTTGAAGCAGCGGGTGACCACTTCCTCATGCAGGCCGACGATCTCGAACAACTGGGCGCCGCGGTAGCTGGCGATGGTCGAGATTCCCATCTTGGAAATGATCTTGTACAGACCCTTGTTGATGCCCTTGCGATAGTTCTGCACCAGATCGGGGTGTGCCGCGGCCGGAATCTCGCCGCTTTGCGCCATCTGGTGGAGCATTTCGTAGGCCAGGTAGGGATAGATGGCGGTGGCGCCATAGCCCAGCAGCACGGCGAAATGGTGCGGGTCGCGCGCGGTGGCGGTGGCCACGATCAGGTTGGCGCTGCAGCGCAGTCCCTTGGCCGCCAGATGGTGATGCACGGCGCCCGTGGCCAGCAGGGCATGCACGGGATAGGTGTCGCGGGCCACCGAGCGGTCGTCCAGGATCAGGAAGACCTTGCCCGCCGTGACCGCCGCCTCGGCACGCTCACACAGGTCGGTCAGCGCGGCTTCCAGCGGGATGTCGGTCGGATAGTTGAGATCGAGACGCTGGTGGTCGAATCCGGCGCGGACCAGATCCATGAGGTTCTGGTATTTGCCCTCGGTGAGTACCGGGGAGTCGAGCATGAGCCGGTTGGCATGCTCCGGGGTTTCCTCGAACACGTTGCGTTCGGGCCCCAGACAGGTCTTCAGGGACATCACCACCTGCTCGCGCAGGGGGTCGATGGGCGGATTGGTCACCTGGGCGAACTGCTGGCGGAAAAAGTCATACAGCGAGCGGTTGCGCTGGGACAGGATGGCGAAGGGGGTGTCGTCTCCCATGGAGCCCACCGCCTCCTGGCCCGCCTCTCCCAGCACGCGCAGGATCTGGTCGCGCTCCTCGAAGGACACGCCGAACAGCTTCTGGAAGACCTGGATCTGGTCGGCGGACAGGGGCGCCGAGGTCAGTCGCCGGTAATGCAGCTTGGACTCGATATGGCGCACCTGCTCCTTCAGCCACTGCTTGTAGGGGTGGCGGGATTTCAGCAGGTTGTCGATATCGGCGGGATAGAGAATCTGGCCGGTGGCGGTATCGGCGGCGATCATCTGGCCCGGCTTCAGGCGGCCCTTGATAAGGACGTCTTCCGGGGCGTAGTCGTAGACCCCCACCTCGGAGGCCAGCGTGATGTGGCGGTCGCGGGTGATCACATAGCGCGCCGGGCGCAGGCCGTTGCGATCCATGGCGCAGGCGGCATAGCGGCCATCGGTGAGCACGATGCCGGCAGGACCATCCCAGGGCTCCATGTGCATGGAGTTGAATTCGTAGAACGCGCGCAGATCCGGATCCAAGGTATCCAGGTTCTGCCAGGCGGGTGGCATCAACAGCCGCATGGCGCGGAACATGTCCATGCCCCCGGCCAACAGCACTTCCAGCATGTTGTCCAGGCTTTGTGAGTCCGATCCGGTCAGGGACACGATGGGCTGGATCGCCTCGATGTCTGGCAAGAGTGGGGTGCGGAACAGCTTGGCGCGCGCCAGCGCCCAGTTGCGGTTGCCTTGCACGGTGTTGATCTCGCCATTGTGGGCGAGATAGCGGAACGGCTGGGCGAGGCGCCACTGCGGCCAGGTGTTGGTGGAAAAGCGCTGGTGAAACACCGCCAGCGAGGATTCCATGCGCGCGTCATCCAGATCGCGGAAGAACACCGGCAGGTTGGCCGGCATCACCAGCCCCTTGTAGGCAATGACGTCGACCGCCAGGCTGGGCATGTAAAAATGGGAATCCTGAGACTCCAGCGCCTTTTCGGCCTGGCGACGGGCCAGGAACAAGCGCCGCTGGAATTCTCCCCGTTCCATGCCGGCGGGCGCATTGACGAAGACCTGTTCGATGTGGGGCAGCGTCTTGAGCGCCTCGTTGCCGCAGGCGGACGGGTCGGTGGGCACCAGACGCCAGCCGGCCAGATCCAGCCCTTGGGCGGCGAGCGCATCGGCGAGGGCCTGGCGCGCGCGTTCCCGGAGCATCTCTTCCGGGGCGAGGAACACCAGACCGCTGGCATACTCGTCCGCCAGGATCAATCCCGCTTCGTGGGCGATGGCCCGCAGGAAGGCATCGGGCTTTTTCAGCAGCAGGCCACAGCCATCCCCGGTCTTGCCATCGGCGGCCACGGCGCCACGATGGGTCAGCCGTTCCAGCGCGGTGATGGCGGTGCGCACCAGCCAATGGCTGGGCTGGTCGTCCATATGGGCGATCAGGCCGAATCCGCAGCTTCCCTTTTCGAATTCGGGGCGATACAGGCCGTCGTGTGTCTCATGCATGGCGTGCTCTGCTGGCTGAAGGCGAAGCCGAGGTGGCTTCGCGATGACAGGTGGTGATCAATGGGGAAAGGCCAAGCCTTCCGCGGCGTTCGGCCCCAGGCAAGGTGGCCCGGCAATCAGCGGCCGCGCGCCATGAGCGCAGGGCGGCCAGTCAGTATATCCCGCAGCTTTCAGGTGGTTCAACGCGTGCCGAAGTCATTGCCGGGTGCCGGCGAGCCGGGATCCGGCTGCGCAAGCCCGAGGCGACGGCATTCGGCGACGGCGTAGCGGTCGGTCATGCCGGCAATATGGTCGGCTACGGTGCGCGCCTGACCGCTGATCCCCTGTTGAGAAAGCAAGTTTTGCGCCTTTTTCGCCGTCTCGGCAGGAAGGGCTTCGGGATGGGCCATGAAGTGGGTGAACAAGGCCTGAATGAACCGGCGCGCCTCATCGGTCATGGCATCCACCTGGGGGTGGCGGTACAGCGCGCGATAGAGGAAACGCTTGAGGGCGAGGTTCTGCGCAGCCATGGCCTCGCTGTAGGCGATCAGGGGCGCGGGCTGGGCGCGCACGGCGTCGAGGTCGGCGGGCGCGACGCTCGCCAGTCGGGCGGCGCTGGTTTCGATCAGATCGCAGACCTGGGCGTTGATCATGCGCCGTACGGTTTCGGCGATGTGTCGGCGCGGCGGCAACGCGCCATAGTGCGCCGTCACGGCGCGATAGGGCGCGGCGAACAAGTCAAGCTGCTGGAGCTGATCGACGCTGATCAGGCCCGCCCGCAGCCCGTCGTCCACGTCATGGTTGTTGTAAGCAATTTCGTCGGCCAGATTGGTGAGCTGGGCTTCCAGGCTCGGTTGCTGGTTGTTCAGGAAGCGCGCCGCGACGGAACCCAGTTCTCGCGCATGGGCGATGGCGCAATGCTTGAGGATGCCCTCGCGGGTCTCGAAGCACAGGTTGAGACCGTCGAATTCGGCATACCGGGCTTCCAGTGTGTCCACGACCCGCAGCGACTGGCGGTTGTGCTCGAAGCCGCCATAGGGGCGCATGCAGGCGTTGAGCGCATCCTGGCCGGCATGGCCGAAGGGGGTGTGGCCGAGATCGTGGGCGAGCGCGATGGCTTCCGCCAGGTCCTCGTTGAGGCGCAGGGCGCGGGCGATGCTGCGGGCAATCTGGGCCACTTCCAGGGTGTGGGTGAGGCGGGTGCGGTACATGTCGCCGACATGGTTGACGAACACCTGGGTCTTGTATTCCAGTCGACGGAACGCACCACAATGGACGATGCGGTCGCGATCACGCTGGAATTCGGTGCGATAGAGCGGCGCCGGTTCCGGGTGCTGGCGTCCCCGGCTGTTGCGGCTGTGTGCCGCGTAGGGAGCCAGGTTGGCTTCCGGATCGAAGGGATAGGGCTCAAGGGCCACGGGGAAACTGCTCCAGCAGCACGCGCAGCGGACGCGAGTCGACATCGGCGCGTAGCTCCCCCTGGCCGATGCCGCGCAGCAGCACCAGGCGCAGTTGACCCGCCTGCACCTTCTTGTCGACGGCCATCAGTTCCAGGAACCGGCCCGCATCCAGGCTGGCCGGCGCCTGCACCGGCAGGCCGGCGCGCGTGAGCAAGGCCTGGATGCGATCGACTTCCGCAGGCGCCAGTTGGCCCAGGCGGGCAGACAGGTCGGCCGCCATGAGCATGCCGGTGGCCACCGCCTCGCCATGCAGCCAGGCGCCATAACCCATGCCGGTCTCGATGGCGTGGCCAAAGGTATGGCCCAGGTTGAGCAGGGCGCGCACCCCGCTTTCCCGTTCATCGGCCGCGACGATGGCGGCCTTGGTGCGACAGGACACGGCGATGGCGTGGGTCAGGGCACGCGGGTCACGGTTCAGCAAGGCGTCCAGGTTCGTTTCCAACCAGTCGAAAAACGGCGCATCGGCGATCAGGCCGTATTTGATCACTTCCGCCAGCCCCGCCCGCAATTCCCGCTCGGGCAGGGTGCGCAGGGTATCCAGGTCTGCAATTACGCAGCGCGGCTGATGGAAGGCACCGATCATGTTCTTGCCGCGCGGATGGTTGACGCCGGTCTTGCCGCCCACCGAGGAATCCACCTGGGCCAGCAGGGTGGTGGGCATCTGGATGAAATCAATGCCGCGTTGATAGCAGGCGGCGGCAAAACCCGTGAGGTCGCCGATCACGCCGCCCCCCAGGGCGATGAGGGTGGCGTCCCGTCCACAGCGGGCGGCGAGCAGCGCGTCCCAGATCCGTTCGGCGGTGGCCAGGGTCTTGGTCGTTTCGCCATCGGGCAGGATCAGTGTTTCCACCCGCCGATCCCCGAGGGCGGCGTGCACGGGCGCGAGATAGCGCGGCGCCAGCACGGTGTTGGTGACCAGCATGACCTGGCCGTTGCCCAGATGAGGCGTCCACAG
>WOZT01000173.1 GCA_011620145.1 Gammaproteobacteria bacterium
CCACCACCCGATTGATGCGTGGGTCCACGCCGCGATAGACGGCGCCCATGGCACCTTTGCCCAACTGATTTTCGATGGTGTAACGCCCAAGGGTGCGGATCGCCGAGCCATTGCTCCCACCGGTCACGGATTTGCTCGTCTGTGTCACGGGGTCGCTTTTGGCTCTCGGGTCAGGCAACGGTGATACGCCCGTCATTTCCCGCGTTTCGCCCTCGGTCCGTTTGGCGCGCAGGCGCGCCAGGATCGGTTGTGGTTGGGCTGCCGGCAGATCGGGAACACCCGCCGCACCCGCCGCCTCGATCAATCGCGCAGGCGTCGCAGGGTTTCCCCGCAATCGATTCCACCATTGCGCACTCTGTTTGCGTAGTCGACGGCCTGGCTCGGCCCACCAAGGGCGCACGTCCCCATCATCCGCGAGGTAGGCCAAATCGCGCAGATGCGCAATCCCGCGATACACCCCCACCACGCCGCCGCCCAGGATCAGCAGCAATGCCGGTGTGCCCAGGGCCACCCACAAACGCTGAAACACCAACAGATAACCCAGAGTGGCCAGCAAGCCCGTCCCCAAACCCCAGGCCAACACCATCGCCAGCCAACCAGGAAACAGTGGCAGCATCAGCACCATCAGCGCCGCGCCAGCAAGCGCCACCCAGCGCCCCTGCTCCGCCCACGGTGGCCGGGTATAGAAATCCAGGCTGGCCAGACGCTGTGTCAAACCGGCCTGCCATTCGAGCTCGGTACGGGGGCCATCGGTTGCCATCCGTCGCTGCTCGTCCAGCTCGGGCGCCAACCCCACCAGCACCATGCGCCCCCGGAACAAGCCATTGGGTGTGGGCGACAGATCGGCCAATCGCACCCGCCGCCAGCTTGGCATGGCGCCCCCCATGCGACCGGGATACACCCGCATCTGGGCATCCGTGGCGATGAAGCGGCTGCCCATGTAGATTCCACGCCCTGGTTCCACACTCAGCGCCGCGGAGGACCCTTCGAGCCAACTATTGGCCAGCAACAGCGCCAGGGCTGCGTGGTAACGACCCTGATAACCCACCACCAGTGGAAGACCACGCACAATGCCGTCCCGATCGGGCGGCGCATCCAGATAACCCACGCCCACCGCCGCCCCGGCCAGTCGTGGCGCAGGGAAGATGGGGCGATCAGCGGGATTCACCATCCAATCGGCGCCCACAGTAGCCGCAACCGTGGTCCCGGCACGCGGCGCAATGGCGTGGCGCCAGAGAAAATCCGGGAGATCCGCGGGATTGGAGAGCGATCCCAGTTGATTGCCAAAACGGAAGGAGAGGTAAGTCATGCCGCCGCTGGCCATGACGCGAACGAGTAAGCCCGTGCGATCAAGGTCGCGTTCGCCATCGGCGAGCAGCCGCTGCATGCGGTTGACACTGGCGCGATCGGCCGCAACCAGTTGGCTCTCGCCCACCACCTGACCCAGCGCAGTGAACCAGGTCGGCAGGCCGGGATCCGATTCCAGCGGCAGCACAATCCCGATACCTCGCGCCCCATCGGCGTTCAGCAAATGGATCAGCCGCGCCAGTTGGGTCGGAAGATCTTCCGCTTGCCCGCCAAGGCTGCGCGCATCGATCTCCACCACGGCCAGACTCACTTCGGCGCCCGGACTGCGGGCCAACTGCAGGCCTCGGTCATAAAGCTGCCATTCCAGATGTTGCAGCGTGGGTGCGTGCAACACTGCAGCCAGACCCACCAGCAGCACCAGGATGATTGGCCAGACCCACTGCCCCGTCAGCCAGTCTCTAAAAAAATGCATGATGTATCCGCACTGCCTCTGTATCCCGTATCGTTCGAACTGCGGGAACCCCGAGGCTCACAGGACAGGGACGCCGGCCCGACCTGCACCGTCGGGCGCCTCTCCTAGCGCTCGGCAGCGGCCCGTGCCGTGTTCCGGAAGGGATTCCAGCAATGGTCTCAGGGGGTCTATCGGCAAGGGGAAGAGCCGGGTTGAGTGCCGATTGTCGGCAGAAGGTCTACGGGAAACGTCCGGAGTTATGGCGAGGGCCACCTCGGCCCTCTTCTTTTCAGCACGCGCCATCTCCTGCCCTCGGCGCGACATGTTCCGGGACGGCGCAGGATGGATCAGCAAACCGGTGTCGCCACGCTGGGCAACAAGCCAGAAGATCAGCCTAGGTCGGAATGACGCAAGGCGGCCGCGATTCGGGAAAGACTCTTTTCCCGTCCCAGCAGGGCCAGGGTTTGATCGATGGGGGGCGACACGGCCGTTCCGCTAATGGCCACCCGCAGCGGCTGGGCTACCTGCCCCATTTTCCAGCCACCCTCGGCCGCGATCCGCTCCACTACATCGTGCAAGGTCGGCGCTGTCCATTCCGATAGCGTCGCCAGCGCCTCAGTCATCGCCTGCAAGGACCGCCGGCCCTCCAGCCCCAGGTGCTTGGCCACGGCCTTTTCGTCGTAGGCCAAGTGATCGGTAAAGAAAAACTGCGCCGCCTCGGCCATCTCCACCAAAGTCTTGCTGCGCTCGCGCAGCGCCACCACCACGCCGACGAGGTCCACCCCACCAGCCGGATCCAGCCCCAATCGTTTCAGGTGGGGACTCAGGTGACTTGCGACATACGCCGGATCAGCCGTTTTCAGATAATGCTGATTGAGCCAGAGCAGCTTGTCGGGATTGAAGGTGGACGGCGCTCGGTGCACGGACGTCAGATCGAACAGATCGATCATTTCCTGCCGGCTGAAAATCTCCTGGTCGCCATGGGACCAGCCCAGCCGGACCAAATAGTTGAGCAGGGCCTCGGGCAGATAACCCTCGTCGCGGTACTGCAACACGCTCACCGCCCCGTGGCGCTTGGACAGGCGCTGGCCATCGGCGCCCAGGATCATGGGCACATGGGCATAAGCCGGCGGCGTTACCCCCAGTGCCCGCAGCAGGTTGATCTGGCGCGGCGTATTGTTGATGTGATCGTCGCCGCGGATGACATGGGTCACCCCCATGTCGGCATCGTCCACCACCACGGTGAAATTATAGGTGGGCGTGCCGTCCGAACGGGCGATGATGAGGTCATCCAGCTCGGCATTCTCAAAGGCGATGGACCCGCGGACCAGATCCTCGAACACCACCTGGCCGTCGGCCGGGTTACGGAAACGCACCACCGGATTCACCCCCTCGGGGATGGATGCCCGACCATCGCGGCACAAGCCGTCGTAGCGTGGCTTTTCCTTCGCCGCCATTTGGTCCGCCCGCAGCGTCTCCAGGCGCTCCCGGCTGCAATAGCAATGATAAGCCGTGCCTTCGGCCAGCATGCGCGTGATCACCTCGCCATAGCGATCGAAGCGCTGCGTCTGGTAATACGGCCCCTCGTCATGCTCCAGCCCCAGCCAGGCCATCCCCTCCAGAATGGCCTGAACGTACTCGTCGGTGGAACGCTCCCGATCGGTGTCCTCCACCCGCAGGATGAAGCGCCCGCCTTGGCGGCGCGCATACAACCAGGAAAACAAGGCCGTGCGGGCGCCCCCGATGTGCAAGTGGCCGGTGGGACTGGGGGCGAAACGGGTGACGACGGTCATGATGAAAGAACGCTCTCAAGGACAGGAAGACAGCTGCGGGCGGGGCGCGCCAAGGCGGCCGATTCTAGCAAACTCGCCGCGACTGCCTCACATCCAGTCGGTGAGCAGAAACCCCACGCTCAGGCGATTGGCGATAAAGTCATAATCGATCAAGCCATCGCCATAGCCGTAGAAATACTGGACATAGCCCCGCACCGGCGAATGGCCCAGGGGAATGCTCCAGTCTGCCTGCACCGCACCACGTGGTTCCTTGACGTCCAGGTTATTGCGCAGCATCACCGCATAATGGTTGCGGCCCTGGGTCCAGAAGGTCCACAGCTCGGCCTTGCCGACGTAATCTTCAATATTTGGGTTGTCGTCCGAGGTCGCACTTTCCGGCAGCCGCCACCAAGTCTTCAGACCCAAAGCGAAATCGTTTCCGTGATCAAACAGCGCACTGGCGACAACGCGATTCCAACTGCGGGAAACCGGATCGGCGCGGCCATTGGATTGATGGTCAAGACTCAGGCTCAACAAGCGGCTATTGAGTCCGAGGGTCTTGAAATTGGTTTTCCAGGAATAAATCAGCTCTGGCTCGTAATCAGTCTCCCGAAACGGCGCCGACGCCGCCCCGTTATAGACCTGCCAGAACGACTGCTGGGTATAGGCGAACCACAGGTCGCCGCGCGCATCCAGCAACTCAGGCCATAGTTTGCTCATGAAACTGAGCTGAAATTTTGCCTCCACCGAATCATATGGCTCCCCCTCGCCAAAAGTGGCCTCGAAAGGCCCCGCATTGCGCCGGGCAGCGTAGGACACCGGCAGAATGTAGGTCGGCCGGTAAGGCGTAATGACGAACGGTCCCCGATCGGTCTGCGCCACCAGTTGCCAGCGTTGTGCCAGGGGAGAAGGCGGCCCCTCGGCCGGAGGCGGCGTGACCGCTTTCACGACGGCATCGAGACTTCCGTCGGTCGCTGATTCCACAGCAGGGGTCTCGGGTGAGTGCCCCGGGTCGGCGCGCTCAGTGGGTGTACGCCCTGCCACCGTGTCATAGCAACTCAGGCGCGCCTGACTGTCAGCCAACAGGGCGCAACTGGACAGGGTCTCGGGATCAGCCGGCTCAGCAGCGGACGCACCGCCAACTGCGAAAAGACAGACCCACAAGGGAAACAGAAAGGAGGGTCGCATTTGCGGATTCTCTCCGGATGGCACAGGCCGGTGGAGTGTAACCGCACACCGCCCTAAAAATCCTCCCGGATCCTGGCCAAGGCGGGTATCTTGACGGCTGGAATCGCCATCGGATAGGATTGCCGGCTTGCGTGGGCGGTTAGCTCAGCGGTAGAGCACTGCCTTCACACGGCAGGGGTCACAAGTTCGAATCTTGTACCGCCCACCACCCTCTCCAAAAGCCCCCGCCCCATTTCATCCCCCCTCGCATGCTCAGGCGCACTCCTTCATAAAATCCCTTGCAGCGAGCAGCCATCAGGCCACGAATTTCAGATTCTGGCATTTGGGAATTGCGGCGCGGGATTTTTGGCGGGTTCTCCCCGACGTCCCCCGGTTTTGAGTAGC